>JASLKC010000010.1 GCA_030747785.1 Candidatus Poseidoniaceae archaeon
TTCGCGCCTGCTGCACCCCGTAGGGTCCGGATTCGTGTCTCAGAATCCGTCTCCGGGCTATTGCTCCCACAACCCGTACGCGTCGATGGCTAGGAGGTCCATTACACCCCCTACGACCTGATACGCCGCAGACCCATCCTACACCGCCTGAGCTTTCAACCACACACCGTTCCAGGCGTTGTGGTCTATGGGGTATTATTCTCAGTTTCCCGAGGTTATCCCCCAGTGTAGGGCAGGTTATCCACGTGTTACTGAGCAGTATGCAAAGAATCTAATTTCTTTCTACTCGCATGGCTTAATCGAACTCCAATAGCGGTCGCCTCTGGCAGGATCAACCAGATTTATTGATGCTAGAAAAGCATCTCTCTTGTCTCGATCCTTTGGCTACTTGTCGCTTGTTTGTATATTACAATGCATTCGTTTGAATGCGCTGACCTAAAGTTATGAATTGACAGGTTCACTTTGCACTAATTACTCTTTCTTGCACACAAAATAAATTGTGTCGTGAACACTGATCACCTACCTGGCTTCGAGCGGGCACAAATCCCTGGGGGGGGTGTGGTTTCTCGAAACCGCTGTATGCTTCGGCTGTGCGTCTAGGGTAGATGGCGGCAGTCATTGTCCCGAAGGACTCAGCCGCCAACGCCGTCCCATACAACGCAAGCATCTCGCCGATTGGCCCCCTCTATATCAAGGTGCCTCATTGGCAGTAGTGAGAATCGTAGCACTGCGCCACGATTCCACCATACATACCGGTGGCCCCTAGCCTATAAACGGGAAGCGGGGAGAACTCATTGAAATTAGAAGTGAAATAAAGTCTGAAAAATTGTACGAATCCGGGGAATTTCAATTAGTGATTCCGAGCAATATAGCTCGGCTTCAAATTCGCATCTGGAATATTCGAACGAAATTTTTCGCCCGGTCTAATTCGCTATGGCTATGCCATCAATCAGCGCCGAAGAACTGACGGAGCATCGGATGCATTTCCATCGCCTGCTCCTTCTGAATCTGCTCATATGTACGTAAAATGATACCAACGGCAAGTAACAATCCCGTTCCTGTCGCGTTTCCTACCGTTCCAAGCAGATCTGCACCTGCTGCAAGCAATCCGACGAAAGCACCGGAGAAGTAAGTCACCGGAGGAATATAACGCTCTAAAATGCGCTCTAGAACAAGTGGATTCTTACGGAATCCAGGAATCTGCATACCCGTCCGTTCAATCTGTTTGGCAACATCCTTTGCACCCATATTCGTCGTATCGATCCAGAACTTCGCGAAAACCATCGAACCAACGGTCATCAAAATTACATAGAACAGCACGTGGGCACCCATTTGCCATAAACTGTGGCCGAATACATCGCCCTGCTGATTGAGCATCGGGATCAGCCAATCATTCACCCCGTTAACCATTGAGGCATACCAGGCAAATCCTCCTGAAGGCGTTGATGAGCCGGCCTCATATGTTCCAATCCATTCGGAGATACTACCCCAACCCTCCTTGCCTAGAATAGGCGTTTTCTGTAAGGTTGGATGGTTCCAGAAGAGAAGGGTGAACATGTTGATGTTTGCAAGTAGAGCAGCCATCAAAATAACTGGAATGTTAGATGCATAAACTAGTCGAATCGGGTATTTTCCACGATGGCCACGGACCTTACCGTGAGTCAATGGCAACTCCAATTTACTCGATTCGGCATATGCTACGACTAGGAATACCACTACCGATGAGAATAACGCTACGACAGGATTGACGTGCGTCAGCAAGATCTGTTCGAATCCATTTTGAGAAATCAGTTCACCATTCGTCGCTTCTCTAAACATATAGAATATCATCGGTAACGTACCAGAAGGTGGGTTCTGGAGGCTGTATTCCATACCTGAGGTAGCAGGTAGTGGTGACAGTGTACCAACGAAGGTAGATTGCGCTACACCAGCCGCAATGAATAGCGAAATACCAGACCCAATACCCCACTTGCTAACCAACTCGTCGAGCAGGAATACAAGATAGGAACCAGCGAATAACTGAGCTACGATTACGAAGTTAGCCCATCCAAGACCATAGTCGTTGATTAGGGCCTCAGTAGGGTCGAGGAAACCATAGGTCTGAGGAATAGATTCGATTGGAATCATAATCAAAACTAGAAGTTTCTGAACACCCTGGTACATTGCCTTATCACGGGATTCTTGTAGGTCGAGCCTGATGATCTTAGCACCAGCAAATAATTGCATGATAATCGAACCAGTAACGATTGGACCGATTCCAAGATGCATGATGGTACCAGAAGCACCAGCCATAATCGAACGGAATCCACTGAACAAGTCAAGTGCAGTTCCCGATAGACCCCAAAGCATGACGTTGGTCATTGCGAAGTAAATGATTAGAACGAATGTAGTAGTCCACAACTTCTCATTGAAGCGTACGTGGCGCTCAGGCTTGGTGATTGCTGGATAGGTGTCTACGAAACGATGTAGAGCATAGAGTCTACTGGATTCTTCACCTTTGTACATGAAACATGTGAGAGCAGAAGCAGCACCAAATCCAAGGAGTAATACTCCTACGAAAATGTATCCTACCGACTCAAAATGTTCTCCGCCCCACGCCTTTGGGCGAGTGTACCATGTAGAGACAGCGACGAATACAAGCCATGCTATCATCTTTCCATAGCGTCCAATGATTGGGACTTCTTTGAGACCTTCAGGAACTTCAAATTTAAAACAGGCAAGTAAGAATGCAACATATGCTACTGAAAGCAATATTCCAAATACAGCTGCATCCGTATCATAAATCGGATTTGCTACACCACTAAATGCCTCTCCTAAAGCCTCGGATTGCCAGTAATACATCATACCGAAGTAGAGAATACCTGTGAGGGCTACTGCCCATGGAATTGGTTGCTTACCCATTTTGCATTCCTCCTGATTTGATTTTTATTAGTCGTGTATTGAAGAGTGTTCACTCCTCTTCCCATTCTTCGTCTCCGCCATCAATCGAGCCGCCGGCTGCAGAAATCTTCTCTGCTGCACGAGCAGACCACTCTTCGACCTTTACAGTCAGAGCAGTACTGATTCTTCCACTACCGAGTAGTTTGTCGATCCCCATTTCGGTCAAATCTACGGACTTCTCGCCAGATGCGATTCTCTCAAGGTCACTGACATTGCAAGTGACCATGACAGTTCGAAGACTTGGGTCACGGTTGAAACCATGCATACCCCAATGATTTGGCATATACTTGATACGAGTCATGACACGATGCTTATTGATTCCAGCGAGACCACGGCCTCCACGCTTTCCTGCTCCACGGCCGGCCTTGTGACCTCGTCCGTGTGTGCGGCAGCGTCCTCTGAATTTGTTTGCTCTTCCCATTCAAATCACCTCAAATCATACGCTCGACTAAATCGCCGATGTCCTCTCCACGAGGACCTAGAGCGCCACCAATAACGTAGGTGCGCTTGATGCCACCCCAGCCTTTTGAGCCACGGGGTGGGTGGAGACGGAAGACACGCTTGAGTTCAGGCATATCCTTCACGGTTGCATCGTCAGAAGCGATTGCTTTTGCGAATTCCTTAATCGACTTGTAGTCGGTTCCTTCCTTGACATCGGAATCTGTAACCGGCTTGTTGCCAATTAGACGTCCTCGTCCAGTAATCACCTTCTCTACGAGGTCTGCATCAGCATTTCCCCAAGTGATGAAATCCTTAGCCTTCTGAAGCATTCCTCTGTACTGAGCGTTGTCTGGAATGATTACTGCGTGGTTGACACGGGTCAAGTTAAGGTGACCCATTGTCTCACGGATTGAGCGCTCTACCTTTACATCTGAACGTGCACGTACTACGATCCAACTCATTCTAACATCCTCCCTTTGTGAATAAAGAACTCAACACGCTGGCCTTCAGAGACCCTTGTTGTGTTAATAGTTGAAAGTGCGTTGAAAGTAGCCGCTGCATAGTTGATAGTAGTACGAGTCTGTCCTTTGGTACGGGATAGAACGTCCTTGATACCAGCGAGTTCGAGAACACGCTTTCCGGTCTCTCCGATTACCAGTCCCTTACCTGCAGGAGCTGGCATCAAAGTTACACGGGTAGAACCTGCTTGTCCTGTAACCTTGAATGGTACAGAGAAACCAGGTCCTGCGCTCGACTCCCATGAGCCGTTTCCGCGCTGGACTTGAATCAAGTTTAGCTTGGCTGCGGTCAGAGCCTTACGGATGGTTGAAGCAACTTCCTTGCCCTTTGCCATTGCAAGTCCGACATAGCCGTCCTTATTTCCGACACAGGCCATGACATTGAAGCGAACACGTCGTCCACTGTCTGTCATTCGCTGAACCATGTTGACCTTGATTACCTCATCCTCTAGGTTAGGAATCAGTGCATCTACAATCTCGACTTCACGAATTGGTAGACCAGAAACTAGTGCTTGCTCATAGGTTACTATACGGCCAGCCATGACTTCACGGCCGAGACGTGTCTTTGGAGTCCAGGAGCGTAGTGCAGAGATCGCTTCATCTGCAGGGGTGCGTCGGCGTCGGCCTTCTTGGGGCTCTTCCTCTTCCTGTGGTGCAAAAGCCTTGATCAGGCCCGGTGCCATTGGTGAACTGTCGTCATCACTCATCTCAGAACGCCTCCTCAATCTTACTCTTGGTCGCTTCGACAACCGAAGCATAGGACTCATCGATGTGCGCACCAGATGCGCGCTCATCATTGGGTAATACGGACTCGCCGTGTGGTATCTCAAGACCTGCGTCTACCATACCCTTGAGGGCGGAGAAGGCGCGGTTTCCTGGAGTACTTGCTGCTAGACCAATGTCCAATACAGCTTCATCATGACCAGCAGCAAGTGCTGCCTTGCCCATTGCGAATCCTACTAGGTAGGATGCAGGGACATTCTTGCGGCTATTACCCTCAGGCCAGCCAAAGCGAGACACTAGGTCATCACCGGTCATGGAAAGTTCGACCTTGTCACCATCAACCTTCCAGTTGACAATTTGACAAATGGTTCGAGTGTTTGAGACGCGAACTACTGCACGAGCGTTGCCACTGCGTAGAAGTTTCAGGCGTCGGCGATAGTCGGTTTCACCGCTCATGCGGCGACGGTATTGGTTGCGTTGTTTTGATCCACGTGCCATCACTGTTCACCTCCGGTTGCAATTCCTTCGAGTCCCATTTGGGTCTTCATGTGAGCGATGGAACGGTACGAGCCGCCCTTCGCCTTGAGGTAGTAGTGGCGGTATTGACTACGGTCAAGTGTGCCGCCTTCACGCATATCCTTGAGGGTATGACGTTGAGCACGTATTGTTCGCATCCACTGTTGTTTGCGTGGGTTGCGAGCATTTGCACTACCTGAGCGCTTACCATGGCCCTTACGACGACCCTTGCGCTTCTGTTCGAGACGCTTGAGCGCACGAACACGAGAAGTACCCTGGATTGCCTTTGCCTTGATCCATCCACTGTCGATAGCCTCACGGATGTCTTCCTTTTGGACAGACTGTGCGACTTGGTCTAGGTAGGATGGGTTAATCCAAATACGGTTTACACCGCACTTTAGAATCTGAGCTGCCATCTTCTTCTGATTAGTAATCTGCATCAGCGTCCCCTCCTGCGGTTTAGAACCCTGATTCCTAATTCATCAGCACGGGAATGGATGTTCTCACGCTTTCGTCCACCGACTGTCATACCGATACGAGCAGCCTGTGTTTCAGCGTCGATTAATTCCAGATCACCGGAGTTGTATACCATTACCTCCTCAAATCCTGAGGGGTGTAGTCCTGCTGCAGCGTTGACCTTTCCGTGGCCAATACGTACAAGGGAACCACGGTACTTGTAATTGCGGCGTTGCTTGTTATCCATACCGTGTGGCTTTCTCCAGCCAGAGCGGGATAGGCGCTTGTAGCGGAACCATTCGGGTCTGCGGAAGGATGGTGTTGCTTTCTTTTGTGCTGCACGTAGTGCAAGAGCCTGCTTCAATTCATCACTGAGTACGGGCTTTTGGCGAGCAACGTGCTCTTCGACGATTTCTTCGTCATCCCAATCCTCATCATCTTCGAAATCATCTTCGAATTCTTCCTCAGATTCTTCCTCAGCCTCTTCCTCGGCCTCTTCTTCGACCGGGGCTTCCTCTGCGGCGCCTTCGTTCTCACTAAGGCGAGTGATAAGGTCTGCTTTCTTACCTGAAACAGGTAGACCTGCTTCCTTTAGCAACTCCTTGAGTTGTGCGACTGTCATCTTTTCATATTCTGCCATCTAGATTCCTCCTTCAGACCTTCTCCAAGAGATATATTCCGTCCTGGAAGACACGACGGTCTCGGTTCTTGACGGTAGTACAGCGCTCGATGTTGGCTGCAGTCTGACCGACTGCTTCCTTGTCTATTCCGCTAACGACAACCTCAACCTTCTTCTGGACCTTGACGTCCACACCAGGTAGGATGTTAGCGGTTCTTGGAACACGCTCTCCGAAATAATTGTTTACGACTAACTTGTTGCCCTTTACGGACATAGTCATTGGGAAGTGAGAATAGAATGCCTTCAGGTTGTAGGTGAAGCCATCTGTTACTCCTTTGATCATGTTGTTTAGGTGTGCTTTCCATGTACCAGCCAATGCCTTTTCCTTACGGCGTGGCAAATCAACACGAATCAGAAGACCTCCGCCCTCCTGAAATATGTTGATCTTGGCGTCAACGAAATCACGACTCAATGAACCACTAGGTCCAGTGATGGTTACATTTCCATCATCAAGAGTTGCTGTGACTCCTTCTGGAATCACTATATTGTGTTCGATACGATCCAATTTTACCATCATAATCACCTCAGTACACATATGCGAGGAGTCGACCACCTATGCGGCTCTCCTTTGCGTCTTTGTGGTGCATAATACCACTGTTAGTAGTAAGAATCAGAAGTCCGAAATCTTGAGCAGGAAGGTAGCGCCCTTCCCACTTGTCGAACTCCTGACGGCGGACGGAGTGTCGTGGCTTTACTACGCCACATTCGTTGATTGCACCGCGCAATTGCACGTTGTACGAGCCTCCACGGCCGTTGTCATTTCTCTCAATTTCACCTACGTATCCTGAAATCTGCATGATTTCAAGGACCGAACCAAGTAACTTGCTTGCTGGAGCTAATTCTACGTCATACCTACCGGCTTGCTCTGCATTGAACAACTTAGCCAGGGCATCATTTAATGGATCAAACTGCATCTTATCACCTCAACTCATTTTCTTAAATCCAATACTAGGAGCGACGTCGCGGAAACATTGCCTGCACAATCGCAGACCGTGTCGACGAATCATTCCACGTCGGCGTCCGCAGCGGCGGCAACCAATAGTACGTCCAATCTGTTCACCGTGGTCACGTGCCATGCTTCACTCCTCCAGGATTTTGAGACCGTAGTTCTCAACAAACCATGCACGGGCCTCGTCAGCGGTGGTTCGGTGGTTCATAGCGACCTTTGCCGAGCGTCGACGACGACGGCTAACACGGTGTCCTGGCCTCTCTAGCACGATATTGATATCCATGCCGAAGATGCCGATGTCCGGGTTATATTTCTGGTCGGGGAAGTCTGTATAATCTGAAATTCCGAAAGACAGGTTGCCCTCACGATCGAAATTCCATGATGGAATTGTGTTCTCACGGACCCAAAATGCATCGGTGAGGAACTTCTTGATTACGTCTTGATTACGCATAGTTGCCTTGCAGCCTATTGGGAATCCAATACGGACTTTGAGGTCACGATTCTGCTGCTTTCCAAGTGTGCGTACTGGCTCTACTCCAGAAACTAACTTTAGAACAGATTCTGCATTGGATAGACGGTCACCGCCTTCACCAACACCAATGTTGATGACGACCTTGGAGATTCTTGGTTGTACCATTGGGTTTGACATCTCACTCATTGTGTCACCTCCACGCCTGGTAGGGAATTGCTTCCAACGGTGAATGCATTGCTTACAGTGGTACTGAATCCTTCGAATTCGACTTCGTTAGGCATACTGGAGCGCTTGACGATGTAGCTACTAACATCTGCCAACTTTCCAATGTGTGTTCCACCAACGAGCATGCAACGGGTTCCTTCTCCGAACTTGATGTGCTCGAGAACCTTCTGCTCAGGCAGACTAATCTTGAGTGAATCTCCGGACTTGTGCTCTGTTGCATCATCGACAATGATATTGCGGCCATCGTGGAGGTGGACCTGTGTCTTACCTCCCTTGATGGTGGTCTTGCCTTCAATTCGGCAAACCTTCCATGCGGCTTCTTTAGCGGTGATTGGGCGGTATCGTAGACGACCATTGGTATCGAGAACGCAACGGTAGTTGTTTTCTCCAAGTGTTAGAACGTCCATTAGACCAACACCACGGCGGGTGTCTTTGACTACTCGTCCATCTACTTTGCAAAGTTCGTTGTGTAGAATACGACGAACTTCACGAGTGGTTCGAGCCATGCCAAGAACATCGCGAATTACAATTGCTACTGGCATGCTTCTCTCAAGATTATGAGCACCAGCACGGGGGCGGGTGACCCAAACTGTGGTCTTTCGAGGAAGTGGCCAACTTCGTGGTATGGCTAGGCGTTTCAGGTGACTGCTGCTTCCCATATGTTTCAACTCCTATCTGCGGTCAGGCTCTGCATACGCAGTTTGTCCGTCTCATCGAGTTTAACGACGACGACGTTGGAGGCATGGACCGAAAGTGCCTCCTCTTTGTTGTCTGATGTGGTTGCGGTTGCACCTTCTACGAAGATGCGCCCAGCATCGGAATTGATGTTTAGGACCTTACCAGTAGTAGGGTCTCCCTTGCGCTTGCCACCGACTCTCTTGCCACCGTGGGCTAGATCGCCACGAATGACACGGACAGTGTCGCCGACACGGATAGTGACGGTGCGGACGCCTGCGAGGCGGGTATCCGGCTTGTCGAGTTGAAGACGAGCGCGAACTCGCTTACGCTTGACGTGAATTGGCGCGTTGTACTGCGCCTTGCGTTGCTTGCCTGGCTTGCTGCTCTTTACCATCTTTCACACCTCAAACGATTTGCTTCGCTGTTGCGGCAATACGAGGCCAGCGTTCTGCTGCCTCACGGGATACTGGTCCCTTGATATCGGAACCTTGGAGTTCATTGCCAGCATCATTGGTAATGACACAAGCATTGTCTTCGAATTGGACCCAGGTACCGTCGACCCTACGGAAAGGACGACGCTGGCGGATGACGACAGCGGTATACATCTGACGACGTGTCTCAGGAGTACCACGCTTGATGGAGACCTTGATCAGGTCGCCTACACCTGCTGCTGGGTAGCGACGCATTGTGCCTCCGAGCTTACGGACGTTGATAATCTGGGCAATCTTTGCACCGGTATTGTCAGCGACTTGAAGTCGAGCCATTGTTGGCAGACCACGGGTCTGCTTTCCTGCTAGTCCACGCATCAGGCCTCACCACCATTATTCTCAATAACACAGAAGGAAACTGTCTTGGAAAGTGGACGGCATTCCATCAACTTCACCTTGTCGCCAACTGCAACTTCTCCGATGCAACTAGGAAGGTGAGCTGATAGAGCGCTTGTACGCTTCTCATATCTCTCATATTTCTGCATATATCGAATGTTATCGCGCTCAACTACTACTGTTCGAGACATACCCAAACTAGCAATTGTTCCTTCCAAGACCTGACCGCGCAAGCGTAGGGTTCCGTGGAACGGACAATTCACATCGCCATCCCACTCTGCAGTAGGGTTCTTTACATCAACTCCGATGTCTCTCATCGTGATCACTCCATTTTGTAATTGCGGTGTATTCTATCCTCGGAACGCTGCCGCACCAGCGAGCCTCGGATGACGGTGTTTCCACCGTCGAGGTTGAATTGGATTGATGCCTTTCCGAGGATGACCTCTCGGTCACCTTCTAACATCGTGATGGTTTCTCTGGTCTCATCGAGGACAAGACCACTGCGACCAACAAGGGTTGAATCGCTTGAAGACGCAATGTGTATGTCGCGTCCAATCCAAGGTTGGTTGAGGAGAGCATTGACCATCTCAGCGCACCTCCACATTGAATCCATTATTCTTGAGAACCGCTGCAGCCTTCTTCTTGTGATCTCCTTGGAGTTCAATCACACGGCCCTTGACGGTCCCGCCAGCTGCACACCTATTCTTCAGGAGTTTAGCCAACTCACCGATGTCGATTGCGGAATCTTCGATTCCCTCGACCTTGGTGACTATCTTTCCGTAGCGACGACGGTCGGTGCTGATGGTTGCCATCTGCTGTTCCTTAGCGATCTCCTGACAGATACAAAGCTCATCAGGTAGTCCACATACATTACAGATAGCAGCCATTCATTTCACCTCCTTCGTTCCACTTGTTTGATTATTATCACTCGCTCATCTTTGTCTTCAGACGTGCTATACTTCTGCGGGTAGCCTTGAACGCTCCCATATTGGATGGTGTACCACCAAGTGCTTGCTCAGCACGGAGTTGTAGTAACTCCTCTTGAAGTTCAGTAAGGCGGTCTTCCATAGCCTCCTGGCTCATGGATGCTAGTTCTCTATTACTGACGTGGGTCACTTGGATTCCTCCTCAGTTTCTGCTGGTGCAGCTTCTTCTTTTGCTGCATCCTGGATTGCTATCTCTTCCTTAGAGAAGATTGTAATCTCGTGAGGTAACTTGGTACCCTTACGCATGATTGCAACTGAAACTCCGATTGTTCCCAACTTCTTGATACATACCGAATAACCGGTATCCATGTGCTGAAGGGCAGTTTCGCCACAGTACTTTACGTGTCCACGAAGGAACTTCTGTGTACGGTTACGAGAACCAGTTAACTTTCCTGATAGAGTGATTAGAACTCCACGGGCTCCAGCTTCCATAATGTTGAGGGCTGCAGAGTGTCCTGCACGGCGGTAATACCAACCGCGCTCCATTGCGCTTGCAATCTTCTCTGCCATGACCTGTGCATTTAGTGCTGGGTCCTCTACTTCGTCTACCTTTAGACGTGGGTTATCGAGGCTGAACTCATCGCTCAGTCTCTTCTGGAGGTCGTTGATGATCTTCCCCTTACGGCCAATGACCATTCCAGGGCGCTCAGCCTTGATGGTAACTTCAGTTCCAGCCGGGGTTCGGCGAATATCCAATCCACCAAATCCTGCTTTCTTCGTGTTATTCATCAAGAATTCCTTGACGAGGTGGCGCTCGACGTTTCGGTCGATGATGCGTCTTAAAGTGCTCTTATTATTACTCATGATAATCACCTCAGAATTCATCCTCCAAGTCATCTTCAGCTCCACTGAAGTCCTCAAGGAAAATCTCGAGGTTGACACGATAGTGGTTCTTTGGACTTGCACGTCCACGTGCACGAGGAGTCCATCCTCTCTTGATCTGGCCACGGTGTGCAGCACAGTGAGTGATAACCATCTCTTCGGGGTCTATGTCTTCATACTGGTGGCGAGCATTTTCCATGCAACTCTCGATGAGTTTAATCATCATTCTACTAGCCTTGACCGGGTAGCGACCTGGGCCGATTCCACCCTTGCGGTGTCCGACCATAGATGGTCCACTTCGCTTACGCTTCTTGTTACCAGAACCGAGGCGGAATGGTACTGCGACTGCCTTGCGACGGATGTCGGGGCGGTCGCTGTCGATCTTGAGTACGTTGTTGAGGAACTCAATTGCTTCACCAGCTGTGCGGTGCTTAACAGCACGAGATATCTCGAACAAATGCTTGACGTGTACATCTTGATCTGTAGTACGAGCAGTTGCTAAACGGCTGCCTTGCAACAACTGAGTATATCCCTTCTGAGGGAGTTCACGGCGCTTGGAGCGGCGGTCCATTTCTGATTTTTTCCAACCCATTTCCATTCACCTCACTTCAATGCCACGTGGGCGGACGAGCGGGTCGCACCGACACCAGGGCCGCTGTGTGTAACACCGCGACGTGTCGGAGCGAACTCTCCTAGGTAGTGACCTATCATTTCCGGCTTGACTTCGATTTCAACGAATTTCTGGCCGTCGTGGATTGCGATACGCTTGCCTACAAACTCAGGCAGGATTGGGACGTCACGGCGGTGTGTGCGGACGGTCCTTCCTGTCGAGCGGCGGACACGGGTGATGAAGTGCTCGTTCTCTGTCGAGAGACCACGAGCAAGGGACCTACGTGCACGGCTTGGAAGTAGAGTGATGACCGAAGGTGCTGATGGGTCCTCATCAGAGGGCCATAATGGCATTGCCTTCAATTCCTCGACTTCGTATCCACGGTAGGTAAATTCCTTTTTCTTGCGACCTGTTGCGGTGCTGCGCTTCTTGCGTGCCTTTCTTCGGCTCGCTTTGGGGGTCATGAATGACTTCTTCTTTTTCGCCATTGATATTCACCTCAGATTTTCTTACCGCGACCTCTGCCCGTGCGGCTTGGGGCTATGTGTCCGACCTTAGCACCAGGAGAGGTACCTCGGGCGACGGAGTTGGGACCGTGGACCGCCTGGTGGTTTCCTCCACCGTGGGGGTGATCCACTGGGTTCATTGCGACACCGCTGACATGCGGGAACAGCTTTCCACGGGCCTTGGCCTTGTAGTGTGCTGCACCTGCTGTACGCAGAGGCATCTCGCCACGACCATGACCTGCAAGAACACCGATTGTCGCTCGGCAAGTTCCGACGAAGTCCTTGGCCACACCAGATGGTAGACGAACTCTCACCTTTTTGCCAAGATGAGCCTCGATGACCGCAGAGTTTCCTGCAGTACGAGCAATCTTACCGCCGTCTCCAGGACGGATTTCGACGTTGTTGATTGCAGTACCTTCTGGGATATTTGCCAAAGTAGTGATGTTGCCGGGGCGAAGAGCGACATTGTCGCCTATTGCTACGTTCATTCCAACCGAGAGTCCCTCGGTTGCAACTACAAGTGAGGTTGCGCCATCTGGCAACTTGACCCTAGCGAGTGGAGCGGTGTGGACCGGACTGTGAATTAGTTCGGTTATCTCTCCTACTACATCCTTTACGCGTGGCATGGTATTAGCACCGGGGAATCTATGGCTCGCCACGCGGTAACGTGGGGAACTACCCTTTCTCTGTGCACGAATTCTCTTACCCATGATATCACCTCAAATCAGAACGCACCTAAGCGCATTGCAGCCTCATCTGCGTGGTAGCCTTCAGCAAGTCGCACCGAAGCGAGTTTGCCATGCTTTGTGTTTCGAACATTGACCCTAGCGACCTCTGCATCGAATAGAATCTCAACAGCTGCTGCGATATCTCTCTTGGTTGCGGACCTGCGAACCACGAACTCGAGACGGTTATCTCTAGAACGAGCTTCCATGGACTTCTCAGTAATCCATGGCATCAGAATAACTTCATACGGATTTACCATTCATCACACCTCCTCAGTTTAGTGCCCCCACGGCTGCCTTAGTAAAGACGGTAAGACGACCTAGGTCGCCACCTGGTGCAAGGTCCTCTGCACAGAGGTCCTTTGCAGCAACTACGTCGACACCGGGTAGGTTGCGAGCGGCCTTAGCCAATCCATCCTTGTTAGCGACGACGAGCAGGATGCTCTTTGGAGTCTTGTGGACACGTCCACGCATAGTAGCCTTTCCAGCACGGATCTTGCGTCCGTCCTTTGCTCGGCGGAGGTCGTCTCCAAGGCCAAGTGCCTCGAAAATTGCTCCTACCTTTCTGGTACCACCTGTGAGGTTGAATTCCTCTAGGTCCATCTTCTTACCATTCTCGGAGTAATCGCCAAGAATGATTGGTAGAGTCTTGATTTCCTCAGCGAAGCGATGTCCACGGTTTGCCACCATGTCGATATCAGCGGTTGCTGATAGCGCTGCATCACGTGCAAGTCTACGCTCGTTGCGGTTTAATTTGCGGGACCAGTCTTTCTCGACCTTTGGTCCGTGAGCTCTACGACCACCCAGGGTGTGAGGGCTCTGTGCACCACGGCGCTGACCGGTACGTCGCATGATACGAGATACACCACGGCCCTTACCCCACCATTCGACGGAGTGCTTCATACCCGACATTGGCTTGCGCTTTCCGAGGTGTGCATTGGAACCGTATGCTTGGCGACGGTTAGCACGAGCGCTTGCTACTGCTAACTTGACCAAGTCAGAACGAATTGGAGCGGAGAAGGAATCCGGTAGGGATAACTTCTTTCCGAGTTCGACATCTATCTCATAGACCTCTTGTAGACGTCCAGCATCAAGTTCATCTTGCTCGATATTGTTGAGGATGTTGTGTACTGCTACCTTCATCTTCAGACCCCCTGCTTGCTTGCTGTACTGACGTATGTTATCTCGTAAGGATGAGTTGGCTTATCCGAGCCGCGAGTTGCGTCACGGAAGCGAACCAGACGCTTTGCTGGTCCTGGTAGACTACCCTTTACGAGGACATAATCTGAGTTGACTTCACCATAGTGTAGGAAACCACCTGCTGGGGTGATCGACTTATCCTCGGCGGAGGCAATGGAAAGAATGCGCTTGTTGTACTCTGTGCGCTGGTGGTATCCGGTCTGTCCACCCTGACGGATGGTCTTACGGACGTATCCAGTTCCGAAGTCACCCATGTTACCGTGTTGTCGGCGCTTCTTGGAGTTCTTGTGAGACTGAAGTTTTCCACCGAATCTCTTGATGACACCTTGCCATCCGTATCCTTTGGTAACTCCAACCGCATCTACGAAGACGCCTTCTTCGAAGACCTCTCCAATGGAGAACTCTGCTCCGAGGTTCTCCTTTGCATATTCGAGTTGTGCAGCAAAGTCGCCGCCAGTCAATCCGAGTTCCATGACCTCTGGGGTCTTGGAAGGAGTTCCTGTGATTGTATGAGGTTGAGTTGCAGCGATTAGGCGAACTTCGCAAAGGTCTGCTTCTAGTAGAGCTTCGAAGTGCTTGTCGGTGTCGTGCTGCTTGTTGACATTCTTTTGAAGACGGCGGGTTAACTGTGGGAAGGATTCTTCGATCTTCTCTGAATCAGTCCAAGCCTCGCCAGAGGCCTGCTTGCCGTATGGAGTTTGCTTGTATCCACGTACTCCGAGGATCCTCATCTTGGGAACCTCGACTACGGTAACAGGAACTCTAACTTCCTGTCCCGCACTGGTTGAATGTGGGTTCATATCGCGAGCCATTACGTGGGTCATGCCAGCTTTCCAGCCGGCAAATCCCTGTACACGGACTTCGCTCGCATCGGTTTCTGGCCACGACTTTACATGTCCGAAATGGCGTGCAGACCGCTTGCGCGGGCTAAATGCCATACTACCACGTCGTGGGTGACTTCTCTTTGCCATTTGTTTCGGCCTCCTTATGTTCAATTACGACACATTGGCCCCCCGATAGGGGCGTGCGAAGGCTCGTCAGGGGGTGGAGAGGCCGTGACACCGGCTCCCAATCCACGAATGGGTTCGGGAGTAATGGGATGCTGTGCATTGCCCACAATGTCTGGCCGCTCACCTTCAGAGCATTCCGCCGACTTGCCACCCGTATATGAGTGGTTCGGTACAAGAACGGGCAACAGGGGGCCCGAACCCCCTATTGTCACAGGGGGTCTTCAAGCATTTTGGTTGAGATGTGTTTCATGGAGAATGCGCACAATCCTCTTGAGCCATCGCCTAACAACATGATGCTATGCCGGCCACTCTATCGCATCCCAATCTCGGTGATGGGGTCGAAGCGAGAGCATACCAACTTCTTGCGGCCAAAGAAGCACTTACCGGTTCTACCCTCCTAGTAATGCCCACTGGACTGGGTAAAACCGCCGTACAGTGGATGGCGATGGCGGAGGCGATGAATGGCAAGGGCCGGATAGTATTGGTTGCCCCCACAACTGGGTTGGTCGCCCAGCAAACTCGAATGGCTAGAGATATGCTCAATATCGATGAGGACAAGGTTGTCATGCTAACAGGTGATGTTCGTCCAAAGAAGCGATGCGAACTTTGGAATGATGCAAAACTGGTGATGGCTACGCCGCATGTGATTCGAAATGATGCACGAAATGGTTTGATCCTTCTTTCTGAAATTGATTTGCTAATCTTTGATGAAGCACATCATGCAACCGGTTCGGATTCTATGGCGCAATTGGCAGACCTCTACCTAGAAGCATCACCTTCTGCCATGGTATTAGCTGCAACTGCATCCCCAGGAGTCAAAGAAGCAAAGGTCCGTGAAGTCATAACCAGACTTGGAATTGAACGACTATGCGTTTCACGCAGAGAAGATGACCTTCTCGCTCCATATGTTACTGCAATGGATATCGAAAAACATGAGATATCCTTACCTGAAAACCTACTTTCAATAATTCGCCCACTACGTATGCTTGAGGCTGAAGAAGCCGAATTCTTACGCAGAGGTGGATATCTAATCCGAAAGGGGCGTATTACAACCGCAGCGATCGATGAAGCGCAAAAACGTGCGAGTGCTTCGATTGGCAGGGGCGATCCAAGGGGATATGATGCAGCAAAAAGAATCGGTGACTTGCGCAGATTACATCGTCTTCTCGACCTGATTGAGACACAAGGAGTGCAGTGTGCTATTCAATATCTTGACAGGGCACGAAATGACTCAGACCGCAAGACTAAACGCTTCCTTGGGCTTTCTGAAGTTTCATCATTCCATAGGACTTGCAAAGGCATGGATGAAATTCATCCCAAATCACAATTGGTAATCGAATTAGCGACAAAGGGCTTGAAAAAAGATGGGAAGATAATCATCTTCACCGAATATCGTGATACTGTAGACCTACTTATCTCCACACTTGAACAAATGGATGGAGTGAGGCCTGGACGCTTTGTAGGTCAAACTAGCAAGGCGGGAAATATTGGCATGAAACAAAAGGAACAGATCGCCCAACTCGACCGCTTTAGAAATGGTGAATTGAACGTACTTGTAGCAACTTCAGTCGGTGAAGAGGGTCTCGATGTCCCCGCTGCAGATAGTGTGATTCTGTACGAGCCGGTTCCAAGTGCTATCAGGGCAATTCAGAGGCGTGGACGTACCGCTAGGCAGCGCGATGGAGACGTACATATTCTGATTGCACGAAATACTCGTGATGACTATGTTCAACATGCATCATTGAAGCGTGAGGAAGCGATGTATAGAACTTTGAACCGCTTACAAAGACAGAGGTTTCTCCCCCGAAGAACCCCCCCCTCTGACGATGTATTGAGCGATTTCAAAGTGGACGGGATAGATGCTGAAGAATTCATCAATTCCGAAAAGATTCGTCTGAAACGAGAGCCGGTTATTCCAGTGGAAGAAGAGGTGATTGAAGCACCGAAGACTCAAAGTAAATTTCAATCAACAAATAGGCCACGCTCGCAAAAAGGATTGTTTGATTTCAATGCGCCTTCAGAAGACAATTCTGAGGAATGGTGGCGCCCTGTATTGGATGGTAGTTCATCGCCTTCAAGAATAGAAGAAGCGGCTGCGGCTGCGGCGGCCCAAACCGAAGCCGATGGACTTACTGAATCGAATGATGGGCCACTAATCAGCCTCGACCACAGGGAAGGACAGTCCACCTTGCCTGCCATGCTGAAACTCCACGGTCACGATATTAAAATCGAAACATTACCAGTAGGAGATGTACGAATATCTGACCGGATAATCATCGAAAGAAAATCGGCGAGAGATCTTGTAGATTCGCTAATCGATGGACGATTGATTCACCAGGCAAGAAGGTTGCTTGGAGCGGCAGCAAGGCCGCTATTGATAATTGAATCAACTGAAACGGAAAGAGTTCATCCAAATGCAGTAATGGGCGCTATGGCTTGGATAACCCTTGACCTAGGATTACCAGTATTGATGACAGGTGGGTCGGAAGCAACTGCTCGATTCATCTCTATTGCAGCACGAAGAGAAGCTAGAATCCTCGATTTACTATCTGGAAATAGTCGTCCAAAGTCCCTCGATGCCGAGACCACAACAATCGAAGCAGCCTCTAGGGAAATACGTGCGATTATGGAGGGGGAACAGAGCGAAGGGCCATTGGCGAAGAGATGGTCTGAAGAAGTGATGGCTACAAGGTGTAGACTTCTCGCAGAATTACCAGGAATCGGTATGAAAACCGCCCGCTGTATCATGCAAGAAGCAGGGGATATTTCGAATCTGTGTCAGTTAAGTGAGCAGTCGCTTGCATCTATTGATGGCGTGTCGCCACAACAGGCGAAAGAACTCCATCGATTTTTGGTTGGCTAATCAACTGCCAATGACCAAAGCACGAGTGCGTAACTGGGCAAAACGGTCGGTATAATGACCGAAAGCAAAGGCGATAATTTCAGTTAGGTTAACCACTGGAATTGCTGTATCTTTATTCGCCACTCTTCCAGCCTTACCTTGATAGGAATCAAGATTGGAATGAGAAAGAGTGCAAGCACTGACGATGACATTCGCACCTGCACCTTTAGCATCTGAAAGGACCTTTGCGGTCATCTTCATCACGCTATCACCAAGTGTGAGCAAAGATGGGTTTCCGACAGAGCGCGTTTTCGAGGAAAACTCGACAGGGCGTCCACCTAGAGCGGTGATCAACTGCTCCATGTAAGTAGGATTCCAGACATCGTCGCCACCACATGCTCCTTCTTTCTGCATGGATGGACCATAATAGCAAGCGATATCGAGGTCAAGTGGGTTAACTACAGCAGCCTCAACCTTGTCCAAGCCGATTTCATCGACCAGTACATGTAGAAGGTGATGGGTCTGAACTTCGCTAGCATCTAGTGACATTCCGGTAATCTTCTCAAGCACACGGTTGGCGCTTGCAAGAGCGATTGGATCATTCTTGAAAGTAGAAAGTGCGTCATGCATTACACCTTGAGAAGATGCACATGCTGTGATGATATCATGCCCGTTATTCTGAGCGAGTGCGAAGTTTCGAGCGTTGAGGGCTAATTGCAACTCAGGGTTTCCCTGTCTGATGACATCGCCACCATCGCTATTGTAGCCAACCATCTCAATCAAATCGATGCCGAGGCTTTTGCAAAGCGGTTGGATGGTATCTTCTACCTCTTGGGAGGCTTGGCGTGCAACGTTGCCGGGATAATAGGAATACTTGACCATCGCAAACACCTCAGAATCTCCTGTCCAATTCATTGAACATCGCTACCACTTCGTGGTGATTGTGAACCTTTGAATTGAACATATCTGGAATCTTACCAATTCCAGCTGGTGGCATCAACATCCCCTGGAAGCCTCTCATCATCGGTCCACCATTTCGTGTGAACCCAAGCATCATCCTAAGTGAAACACCATTCATGATGTTTGAACCAAGTCCAAGAGGGCCGAGGACCTGACGGTAAAGTGTGGTCTCGTTCACATTTCCAGATAGTTTGACCGAGCGTGCATACCATTTGACCATGCGTCCACTCTTACCTGAGAATTTGAATTCCGAAAGTAATCTTGCACGGGCGGCATAGAGTTCATTTGCTACTTTTTCTCCATTTGCTCCATGCCTTGAAATTGCGCCTATGTCAGCTTCCGACCATACGCCGCCATTTCCTTGGAGTAGGGCATATATTTGGTTGGTCTGTGCTGTTCCACTGCGTGAATCCTGAGCACGTATCCAGCGTTGCAATGCAACCGCTGGACCGGAATATGCACCATCAATACCGTAGGTATCAGACATTGCATTGAGTAGTGGGAAACTCGAAACATCACCCATTTGGTGAAGTTTGGTTGCTTCGGACGAAGCCATAACGCCAATTGGTGCTCCACTTGCAAGGCGTTCTCCTTGACGTGGGTCGGCTTCCATCCAAGGCTTGGAAGATGACCTTTCATTCTCCCAAGAATCATTTGCTACAATCAGGTCCTTCAGGACTTCGTGACCGGGTAGTGGTTCAACGGACAGTAAGTCTCCATCATCGATTAGATCGCAGATTCTTACCGTGTCAGCAAGGACAACTCGGCCATTTGCCATAACTCCGGTTAGTGGGTTTCCACCTGCGTGGCTTGAACTTCGGAATGATAGTGAACCATCTACTTCATTTTGAACTGCGGATAGTGCGTCCTGAATTGTAGCATGGCCTGGCAATGCACAAGCAATCGTATCATGGCCAGTTTCCCCTCGGTCAGGGTCATAGCGGAATACCTTGAGTGTTAGAGAAATCTCAGGCATGGAGATTGAAGCAGGTGTGAAGTCTCCCTCTACTCCTCCGTCATCATCGTCGCCAGAGCCATATGCAATCATAGCCTCGACCATGTCTTCTTGGAAAGTACCAGAATCATCGACACATGCGATTCGGGGAAGTGCTTGAGCGACCCACTGGGCCCATGGCTCGTCGAAATCGACATCGCAGAGTTGAATCTCTTGAACAATTGTTGCACCTAGGGCGGACAACTTGTCATTCCAATCGATTCCGGCCTTACAGTATTCATCGTAAGAGGAGTCGCCGATTGCACAAACCGAGAGGTGCACTCCACCAAGAGCGGGTTTTGCACCACAGGTTGCTTGCCACAATGCTTCTGCATTATCTGGCATTTCTCCCTCACCCCATGTTGAAGTGATAATCAACAAGCGCTTGAGTGAAGGTAGGTTTGCAAGGTCGAACTCGTCCATATCAACCACGCTGGCCTCAAGGCCATATGCTGCTGATAACTTGGCGGTCTTTTCTGCCAACCCAGTAGCATTTCCAGTCTGCGAACCGAAGAGAATGGTAAGTGCTCTATCTCCTGCAAGAACTCCGGCGAGTACGCCGTCGTCTGCAGATGGGGTTACTGCGGCGGCGACTGGTGCTGCCTCAACTGGAGCTTCTGCTTCGGCAGGCTCGTCGCCTGCTTCTGCAGATTCGTATTCGAACTTGATAATTTCAACGGGGCAAGCATCAGCAGCCTCTTCGATAATATCGGAATACTCGGCACGGAATTCTTTCTTGATGGCGGAGCGGCCTGTATTCTGATCGAAATTACCATCCTCACGGACAGCGGCAGCGATGAAACTAGTATCATCAGTTACTGTGAACACTTCGGGAAGAATATCTTGACATGCATCACATGTGATACAATCTTCTTCTATCCAGACCTTTGCTATGGTTGGCATGGGGGGCACCTATGCTCACGCTGAGCATTCGACTCGACTCGGAAGTAGTCTTTGAAGGTTGCTCGCTCTCCCTAAAGGGAGAGCAGTTGCATTGAGAATATTTTCTCTTGCCAGAATCACATATGGAAGTCATCCATGCCGCCCATCATATCTCCACCGGAGACACCTTTGGACGAGATGACATCGTCAATTCTTAGAATCATAATCGCGGTTTCAGTCGCTGACTGAATTGCCTGCTCGACCACACGCTGTGGTTCGATAACATTGGCCTTCTTCATATCCATGACCCCGCCTTCATCTACATTGATTCCAGCGTGAACCTGACCATCTGCGTGAGCCTTGCGTAACTCGATGATTGTTGTAACCGGGTCGAGTCCAGCATTCTCAGCCAAGGTTCTAGGAATGATTTCCAGAGCACTTGCAAAAGCTTCGATTGCCATTTGCTCCCTTCCACCAATCGACTCTGCATATGCACGAAGATCACGTGAAAGTGCAGCTAGTACACTACCGCCACCGGTGAGTACTGCGCCATCTTCCCAGGCTACTGAAACCACACCAATCGCATCATCAAATGCACGGCGAATTTCATCGACTACATGTTCGGTTCCACCACGGAGAAGAACCGATACCGACTTTGCCTCTGGACAACCGGTGATGAAAGTCATATCCGACTCGCCAATCTTGCGCTCTTCCACCTTGGCAGCCTCGCCAAGATCCGATGCAGTAAGGTCATCTATATTTGTGACAATGCGGCCGCCTGTAGCTTTCGAAAGTGCTTCCATATCGCTCTTCTTTGCCCGACGAATTGCAAAAATTCCACCTTTTGCCATGTAATGCTGAGCAAGGTCATCAATTCCTTTCTGGCAGATGACGACATTTGCACCACTCGCCTGAATCTTTTCTACAAGTCCACGGATGTATCCCTCTTCCTCTTCTAGGAAGGATGCGAGCATTGTAGGGTCGGTAATCTGAATCTTGGCATCAACCTCGGTCTTCTTGACCTCAATTGCGCTATTTATGAGAGCGATTTTTGCACTGGAAGTTGAACGAGGCATTCCAGCGTGTACTCTTTCCTTGTCGAGGATAATTCCATCGACGAGAGTGCTGTCCTTGATTGAGCCACCTTGTCTCTTCTCTACCTTGATATCGGAGAGGTCTATGATGCGCTCATCTTCTTCGATGTGTCCAACGGAGTTGACCGCCTTAACACAAATTTCTGCGAGGAAAGACTTGACTGCGCCTGCACTCTTGCCGGTTAATGCTGTCTTTGCCACCTCGAGAAGAACTGAATCATCATCTTGGGTGGAGATTCCATGAGAATCCATGCCTTCAATGGCCTTCTCTGCAGCAAGACGGAAACCTTCACAGATTACAGTAGGATGAACATTTTGTTCGATCAAATCCTCGCTGCGCTTGAGTAATTCTCCAGACAGGACAACCGCTGTAGTAGTTCCATCATAGCAATGCTGTTCCTGAGTTTTTGCAACCTCGATAATCATCTTGGCTGCTGGGTGTTCAATATCCATCTCCTTTAGGATGGTAGCACCATCATTGGTGATGACGACATCGCCCATGCTGTCAACAAGCATCTTGTCCATTCCCTTTGGACCAAGAGTGGAACGTACCGCATCAGCAACAGCCTTTGCTGCTGCGATGTTATTTGATTGAGCACTACGGCCGCGCGTGCGTTGAGTACCCTCTTTTAGGATGAAGATTGGAGCTTGTCCGTTTCCGTACATATACAGTCCTCGTTTGATGGTGCGACGGTCGGTGTGTCTTCAACCCTCCGTCGGGGGGAATTACTGCTGGTTGTCCAGCCATTGCTGGCCATAATGTTGCCACTGGTCCGTAGTCCAACCCGCAGGCAATCCGCCGTCAGGGATAGCGGGTCCAGCATCTGCCACTGGTGCAGGTGCTGGTTCTGGCGCTGATTCCGACACTGGTGATAGCGATGGTACTGGTGCTGGTCCGGCAGGAGGGGGAATCTCTGGGAGTGGTTTTTGCACTTCGATGACGGCGCCAGATGCACCGATTGTTGGGGCAGCTGCTACTGCACCATAGGTTGCAGAAATAGTATCTTCATATCCTTCTTGGCCCCAAGCCGGCTCTTCTTCTTCCTCTGAACCGTTGATTACGACTAGGAGGAACGCGAACAGTGACACGATAATTAGTGCACCAACAATCCAAATTGCTATGCCTACATAATCGGTATCAGAACCGCCGCCAATTGAATCATCTCCACCTTCACCTTCTACTTTGTAGAGGGAGATGTCCATATCTAATGATGCGGCATCAGTGACGGTGTTTGAGCGAGCCCAAAGAGTGACAAATGTGTCAACTTGAGTATCTTCGAGATTCAGTAGGGTAGATTCCTGAACATCGAAAACCACAGTGATTGTACGCTCTTCTTCTACATCGAGCCAGAAGTCTCGATCGCTGGAAGCGATTGCGCCACTAAACCAGCGATTGGATTCGTGTTGCTCCATCGACATTGATACGGATTGGCCCTCAGTATACTGATTCCTAACACGGACAGATACGAGATATTCTCCACCCTCGGTAAAGACCGGCCTCTCGGTTGAAATGATTCTTAGCCAATTTTGTGAACCGACGAAGTAAGTACAACTGCCATGACTACTGATGTTACCATCATTGACACTGGTGGCAATAACCTTGAGAGATAATTGGCCATCACTGCCCTCATCGAAACTGAATGTTACTGTGACATTGTGGGATGAGCCCGGTTCCAATAATGGGGTTCGATTGTCTATAATGTGCTCGAAGATTGCATTCATTCCCTCTGGAACATCCATGGACATCATGAATCTGTCAGGCATGTTTCCATCATTTCTAACCTCAAATCGCATCGATTGGGCTGCATCTCCCGGGATATAGGATTGCTCGGCAATCTCATCGGAAACATATACTGCAGCGGTATCGGTAATTTCGATACTGATTGTGATTTGCTTGACTACCGATGGGTCATCGACGCTAGATGCATCGATTCGTGCAGTATAGAGTCCTGGATTAAGACCTACTGGCATTGGTAGATTGAGAATTATCGAAGTCTCGCCATCCCACGCATCGAGGATTGCAGTTTCAGTAGTGGATAGATATGCCTCTAATTTCCAATTGGATTGAACCATAGATAGGCTGAATTGCTCATCAGCATTTCCGAGATTAAACAAATCGACATAGACGCGCTGAGCAATCCCATTTGCTGGGCCACTAATCTGATAGGTCTCTGCAACCAATTCGAAATCGCGTAGAACAGGAACTAGAATCTTCTTTGAGATTACATCATTACCAAATAATGCTGAACCACATGTTGGGCAAACAGCCCTCAAGGTGAATGGGATTTCACCGGGAGTTGAATCATCAGGCGCGGTTATATTGAGTAATAATTCGATGTCCTCACCCTTGCTCAGTGGGATTGGCATCTGTACAATACTTCCATTCAAGTCGGTGACAAATGCAACCCAGCCATCCTCTTGGAAATTAGAAGTGACTGTGAAGCCTGCTGCCTTATTACCCGAATTTTGTAATCTAAATGGTACATCGCTTGTATCACCTGGAACCATGCTGTCGGCAATCAGAGGTGCTGACGAAGACAGGTGAACACCATACTGCTCAGTAATCGCTACGTCGGATGTAATACGACCTAGTTCACCTAGGTTGGTCCCCGCTACATCTTCCCACCAAACGCTCCATGATTGCTGCTGCACATCTGCACCAGCGGGAACGGATAGGTTGATCCAAATCTCTGTAGTATTTCCTCCAGGGATTGCTGGGAGAATTACACTTACGCCATGCTGGCTAGGGTGGTCAGAATCAATTCTGATCATTGGCAAACTCGGATTCATCCATGTATCATTCGTAACATTGGATGTGATTCTTGACATTGCTGGCATGTATCCATTATTGGTAACCGAGCAATGCATTGCAATGATGGAATTTGGAGCTGCGGTATATCCGCCAACTGGGTCGTCACAAGAAATGTTCAGTGTGTATTCAGGTACCTTCTTGATACCAAACATCACGAAATCATCGATATGCATTCCACCTGAAGCACCTGAAGAATCTGAATGGAATAGCATTCCATATGACCAAGAATGGCCACCAAGAACATCGGTTGGGTCCCACGAAATATTGGTCCATGCTCCTGCAGTACTACCGGGGGAATGCTGTGTGAAATTATGAGCGATTGTGCTTGCTGGTGCACCGTTACCTCTCCACATCTCAAACCCGACATTGTCTCCTGCTCCCATTACGCCCCAGGTCTGAGCATGCATCTGAACAGAAACATATGCTGCAGAGTTCAACTGCACTTTGCACATAAACTGCCAATATGCTTCGGATAATTTACCATCTAATATCGCGTTTTGACCGCACTGATTGCTGGATTGTCCTAGAGAGAATGCATAGATTAGACGGCTGTGAGAGGCTGAAGGATAGTCGCCACCATTGGAATGTCTCCAGTGGGCTGCACCATTTACTGCTCCACTGTTATCCTTCTGCCAGATACTGTATCCGGTAGCTTCACCACCCTCGGCGGGATATTCACCGCCAAAGAAAGTAGGAACGCCTAATTGAGGACTTGTAGAAGTGTCACGAGGATCTCCTTCGGCCTCCATATTATCTTGGGAAATTGCAACAGGTAGTTCTCTATCCATGACATCGTTCTCATTACGATCGTCTTGAGCATTCATCACACTAGCACGGATAATGATACCACCGGATAACTCGTTGGTATCGACATCGAGTATCGAATGGGAAACCAATGCTGTCCAAGTGAACGAATCAGTATAGGATTGCCCACCGATTAATGCGGTGGTATTCCATGTGGTTGAATTCATGATATAGCCAATTGGATGTACAATCTCAACCTTGACTTCTGCAGCCAAACCTGAGAACGCATTGCCTCCTCTCTTTACCTCAACATCGATGTAAACCTCATCGCCCTCTGCGATATACTCCATCACGCTGCCATCGGGTTGTATCCATTGATTGATTGCTGATGCATTTGATACGGTAATTGTCCTAACAGAAAAGTCGTCATTTGCACCGCTGCGGCCCGAAACCGCAGCTTCCGCAGGTGCTGCAATGTAGACCAAGGTCTGCATCAACATTAGGGCTACCAATAGTAGTGGAATCGACCTTCGCATGTGCATCAACGAAATTGCGAACCATGTTCTGCATATGAATGTCCCCTTCCCTTGTCCCCGTAGGGGACAGGGGGCGCATTCACAAAGAGGGTGTAGCAATGGCCTTCTGAACCACTTTTACAGGGGCAACCTTTGAGAGAGGTGCGAGGCCGGACAGGAGCGTGAGTACTGTCGTGGACAAAGGGCCGTTGACGGCACGAATCTGGCTAACCGGTGTGGTGTTCTGCCAAATTTTCCTTACCCCAATGGCTGCATTCTCAATTACCTATCTTTTTGACTTCAAATTCGCATCTGAGAATTTCACGATGTCATTCCAGACAGAAATGATACCTTGGATTGTCGCCGCATCACTTGCATATGGAATGTTAGCCCTATTCTTGGCACTGCTTAGCGGGGGTTTCACGCCAATATTTGTTATTGAACGCGGTGGATGGAAAGCCACTCTTGGTTTGACCCGAAATAAGAGAGATGCTAGTCTATTGCGCAAGGCGAGAGCAAATCATTCTCGAACCCCACATGCCCGGATGACTGTGATGGTTTCTGACCGCCTATTCAAAGGGCATTCGCTGATATCTACTCATGGGGGGTTAGTCCTACTCGCCATTCCATTCCAACTACTGCTTGTAATCATCCCCCTGGGAGTCATCATTTTCTTACCAGAATCAGTAATCAAAGCGAATCGACGTTTGGAAGTTGCATTGATAGTTTACCTTGTTGTACTCATATTCGTGATGAGAATCTTTCCGAAAATTGCGAGGAAAAATATTACCGCTGCCGCATTCACTCGCAGATGGTTGATTTCGATGACAAGGCTATCGTGGCTTGCACCGGTATTGGTACTATGGTTACTCGGTAGACTGGCAAGTGTGATAGTTCTGTCATGGATGGGAGCCGATGTAACTGCAAATCTGCATCTTGAACAAACATTCATGGAAGGTACTCTCAATATTGGCCGAGTGCCTGAAACTTCATTCCTCGATCTCCTAACCGCTTTGGCCGTCATGCCTATTGCAGCTTTCACAACCCTAGCAGTACTGGGCGGAGGTTCAGGTAAACCTCCTGAATGGATGAGAATCGGCGATGAATCCGAAATCAAGACCAAGGCAGAAGAGGGTGATGGCGGAGTATTATACAAAGGTGGAAAAATAATTAGTTCAACCGCAGGTGCTGCGATTGGAATTGGTGCAGGATTAGCTATGACTGCTGCGAGTGCTACAGCAAGTAAAACTCAGATGGCAGCAAATACCGCGATTACTGCTGCACAAGCAACCCCGCAGGCACTGGATTCTACATCAAAATCAGTAGAGGCAGGTTCAGAGGTATTTTCATTCGTCGATAATGCTGATAGTGCAATAGATGTGACAGAAAGTATTGGAACCGAGGACACCGACCAAGAGGATACTTTCGAGGGCTTTGGCTCAATGTTCGACTGATTACTCCTCTTCTCCAAGAGGTGCAGCAATCGGTCTGCCATCAGTAATCAGTAATCGGATAATTCCCTTAATCCAACCATCGCTTCGTGGGCGTCCTAAATCGGGCCTTGACTCGGCGAGCAATACTTTCCGACAAGTGCTGCATCTCACTGCAGTAACTTCCCAAACTGGTAGTGAATGTTCGCAACAAGAATCCTCGGATTGAGAATCATTTCTGACTTTTTGTAATCGCATTGCAAGTTGCTTAGTCCATGGTGGACCGTCATCTCCAATTACACACATTATTCTCGAAATTACGGTCCAACCTGACACAACCCAAAGACCGAACCCCATTGCAGCACCGCCATACTTCAGGCTAGCCCATCCAAGGAAAAGTGGTAGAGATGCGAAGAATAGCCCTGACCAGAAAAACATCCGCATGTGTAGAACGCGCTGGATGAGATGCGGATCGAGTGCTATTGGTGAGGGGTGTGCACTAAATTGGTCATTCCATGAACGCATTCTCGGGAACATCATGAATGGAAGTCGTATAACGACATATGCAAAACTCGCACCAACGAAGAAATCGAATAACTCATTCCACATTTTACTCGCCCCTCAGCCGTGCGAGCACGACCTCGGTCTTGTCCATTCCGCGTGAAATGTCTTCTCGTGAAATGGTATATGCGAACCTGAGATGGCCTTCACCACTTGGCCCGAATGCCGAACCGGGGGAGCAAAGTACGCCGCCTTTCAGCAATTCCATTGCCACATCTACACTCGACATACCGGGAACATCGACCTTTGGGAACACATAGAATGCACCTTCAGGAACATGGCATTGTACTCCTGGCATGGCATTCAAACGTGCACAGATTATGTCTCGGCGTGCTTTGAATTCTTCACACATTACATCAGGATAATCAGAGGCCTCATCAAAGGCTGTTAGTACAGCATATTGCATTGCATCATTTGAACAGGCAGTGATGTAATACTGCATTTTGATCATCTGGCCCATCGCTTCCTTATTCGCACTCATGATGTATCCAATTCGCCAACCAGTCATTGCAAAGGTCTTGGAAAAGGAATTGATGAGGATTACACGCTCATCATCGCAACCAACAAAACTCACATGCTTGCCATCGAAGACGATGCGGTCATAGACCTCATCGGTGATAATCCATAGATCATGGCGCTGTGCAAAAGCTAACAATTCATCCCTTTGTTCAGCGGTAATTGTCGCACCGGTTGGATTGGAGGGGAAGTTGTAGAGAATGGCAACTGTATCATCGTCTATCAGGCTTTCAAGATGCTCGATTGTTGGTACGAATTCATTGTCGAATAAGCATTCATAGAATCTTGCTTCGCCACCCCATAATCCTACATCAGGCCCGTATAATGGGAAATACGGTTCTGGAAGAAGAACGTTTTTTCCAGGGTCGACTAATGTACCAAAAATGTTCAGAAGAGCATTTGTCCCACTCATCGTCATGCATACATTTGACTCATCTAATCCCGGGCAAAGGTGGGCCCATGATTCAGCAATCCTCGCTCTCAATGCGGGCAGTCCTGCAGTGGTAGTGTACTTGTTATGTCCATCTTTCATCGCTTGGTGCATTGCCTCAATAGCGATGGGTGGTGGTTGGAAATCGGGCTCACCAAGACCGAAGGAAATCACATCATCGCCCGCCATGTCAAACATCTTACGAACACCTGTCGGTTGTATGTCCATGGCCCTTTGAGAGAAGCGACGCATGGCTAGGCCTATGCACGGACCGCTTTTCAATTCAGAGGTGAAAACAACCCTCAATCTATGAGTTCTGCTTCAATTATAGTACCATCAACTGGCAAAGGAATATCTGGAACTGCACCCAATTTGTAGGTCATAGCGAATGGCTCCTCTGTGCTCTGGCGGATGAAGACCCATACGCCAACTGAAGCAACGGCGACTCCAACTATTGAGATATACATGATGTAACCCCATGAGGTTGCCATTCCACTAACAGAATATCCTGTGCCTTCAACCCAAACTATGTCTGGAAGGGAATACATGCCTTCAGCGTCAACTCCGCGTATCATGATTTCATTAAATCCTTCAGGAAGTTCACCGCTTTCGATGACTATTCTCCAGTCAAATGTTTGGTACTGAGTGAGGTTTTCCTCGACTACTTCGTATTCTGCTTCAGTCCAAGTAATGCCATCGGTGGACCATTCAATACGCTCCATTGCCAGACCACGAGTCCATGCAATGCCTTCGATAGTAGTCGTCCAAGAATTTCCATTCATCTCAACAGTTGCATTTTCATAGTGAACTTGGAGATCGAGATTCATATCGGTATAATTCAATTGATTCTCTGTTAGTTGAGCAGCCAAATCAACGGCATCGTGAGCATCTACTAATCCCCAACCGAAGTCCTTGTTCCAATGAGGATCGATGTCAGGTTGGCTTGCCGGGCCCATTCGTGTTGCAGTTTGACGTAATATCTCTCGTGCGAGAAGTGGGTCCATATCGGGATTGACCTCAAGCATTAGAGCGATGACTCCGCTAACTGCTGGAGTAGCATATGAAGTGCCTGAACCTCGACCAGTATAGCCATTAGTCGATGCATCTCCACCTAAGAAATTATTACAACCACCAGCAGTAATACAGGCTTCTGCTTGTATGATATTAGTTCCCGGTGCTGAAACATCGGGCTTCATCTCATTGAGTGGGTCACCATCGCCATTATCCCTACGAGGACCACGGCTTGAGTAAGAAGCGATTCCGTCATCACTACGATTGACTGTATTCATATCATCGGTTGCTCCAACTGTAATAGAAAGTGAAGAAGAACCCATTCCCGAAAATCCATCATTATCAGGACCGTCATTTCCAGCTGCTACGCTAACTGCAATTCCCGCAAGTGTAGCCTCATTGAGAATACGAGAATGCATGTCTTCTCCATCGCTACCGCCATTCTCATGGCTGGTGATTCCCCAGGATAAAGAAATGATATCGATACCATACAGGCTCTCATCAACGCCGGGCCATGCCGTGTCCTTATTGTCGATAATCCACTGTAGGCCATTCATCGCCGACTCATAGAATTCCTGACTCAAAAGATAGTTTTCGAAAGGACCTGCGCCGGCATCAGTACCAATACGTACATCGATTAGGCTCGCATTTGGTGCAGAGCCTTCGAATCCAGTTTGCTCGCCATTAGAATCTAATCCGGTAGCACTAGCCATTCCCATGCAAGCGGTTCCGTGCTGGTTTCCGTCATCAGGATCGAATGAACCATCGGTTTCCCTACCACCTGCAAGAGCACATTCAGGGTCAGTATGCATGAAACATACCGCATCATAGCCAGCGATGAATTTCTGGTTAAGGCCTGGGTGTTCATTGTCAACTCCGGTATCAACCATTGCGATATTCACGCCTGCGCCTAGCATAGGAGTGTGATTCCATGCTGCATGAGGATAGTCTGCTGATGGTTCTGACTTGATATTGGGAGTTTGAACATCTCCCCAGAATACTACCTGTCCATAGCGCTCGACCATTACTACACCATCGAGTTGGCTTAATTCCCAAATCTTTGACGAATCAATAATGCCGAGAAGCACTGCATCAACCGCCTCGATTACATCCTTGACCTCATAACCAAGTGATTCGAGAAGTTGTGTATCCTCAGTAGTAACATCTCTGCTATAGGAGATACCTATGCCGACCGGTCCTTCAACCGCCTCAAGAGAATCGAAGATGCCATTTTGGTTTTCATCCATTGTGGTGTGCGACCACCAATCGACATCGATGTGGATAACCTCGACCATCTCAGGTATTGTGGAGGTCCATTGGTTAGCCTCTGTTGAATCGGCTAATGAGCCGGTTAATGGGGCCAGGAATAGCAACAAGCAAAGGAAGGTAAAACCACGTCGCATATTAGTCCCCGTGCAATAGGGTGGGCCCGTCTATCATCAAGATGTTGGTAAGGCGGGCTGACAAAATTAACTGCAGAAAAAAAGAAAATAGTGTTATTCAAGTTATGAAACACAGGAAAAAATGATTGCAATAAATGTGGTGGGAGCACAGGGATTTGAACCCCGACCGGCTGGTATCTTCTGATCCGCCACTGTATGTTGTTTGTGTGTACGGCTGGTGGCGGGATATCACAGGTCGGTCTTCCAGTTGATCATCATCAATGTCAGACCTTCACCTCTCGTCATTCCCGTGCAACTGGAGCCAGCAATACTACCAGGTTATACTATACTCCCAGATGTATCAACCAATCAAGATTCACTGCTTGGCTTGACGACGAGCGCGCTTGCGTCGGCGTAGCTTCTTCTTACGCCACTTCCAACGCTGTTGACCAGCCTTCTTCCAAGCACGAGAACCTCGCTTCATGATGAACAGTCCGCCGACCGACCACCCGTATATGAGGACTCCGCCTCAATCAAAGTAAACTGAATACCAAATATTCTCTTAATAATAGACTTTGAAGAGTAATTTACAGTGGAGGTAAGATAGGTGCTCCTGGTACTGATTGATAATTAGTATCCCATCTTTGCTGATATTTGGAATTAACATGTGGAACTTGAATTGGCTCTGGTGGCTTACGCTTTTGCATTAACAAAATGATCGCCAGAATTAGGATTATAACTCCCATTACGAGTAATAACAAATTCTTACCTATGAACTCAAAAATACTTGTTCCATCATCGGAAATTTCTTCTTCAGGTTCTGGAATTGGAGGATGCCACACATCATAGGTCACATACCAAGTGATGAAGATGTCTTGTTGCCCATCACTAATTGATGCAGAAAGTATCCATGGCCCGATTACTCCCGTATGGTTGCAAAGGATCAATCCCAACTCCAATGTTTGGTTATCATCACAAGACCAAGGCGCTTCTTCAAAAGAGGACCCATTGTGAATGAGTGTACCGTTTCTATACCATGTTATTGACAAATTTAGATTTTCTAACTGGCTTTGAGTAAGGTTTACTTCAATTAATAATTCAAGGTTATCAAATGTTGCATTCAGCATTATTTCTGTATTTTCAGGTGATGATTGTATATGCTCTAAACGTGATATATCCTCATCTACATCTTCATCACAATCATCATCAATTCCATTCCACTCTTCAGTCGCATTAGGATGAACTGCTGAATTGTTATCATCACATTCTTGGAACCAACGGAAACCATCACCATCACCATCAAGATCTGGCACTAGTGGATTTGTTAGAGTTTCATGCACTTCCATGCCATCACTCAAACCATCATCATCGCTATCATTGTCATTTGGGTCTGTTAGTGTTTCATTTACTTCCATTCCATCACTTAATCCATCTTCATCCGAATCTGGATTGAATGGATCTGTAGAAGTGTTGTGGAACTCAACTAAATCTAGCAATCCGTCTGAATCGGCATCTGTTCCAATGAAATCCTCATCTATGCCATCACGACAATTATTGTCTATTCCATCTAGAGATTCCACAATATCAGGATTTATCATAGGGTTGCTATCATTACAATCCTCAAACCAATACCAACCATCTGAATCTGAGTCATTATCCTTGACTAATGGATCTGTAAAATAAACTAGTATCTCATCACCATCGCTAAGCATGTCTCCATCAGTATCAGGATTTGAGTAATTTGTTCCATAGGTATGGTATTCAGAATAATCAGATAAATTATCAAAATCAATATCGGTATCATTGAATCCTTCATCCCAGTAATTGTCACAGTCATCATCTATTCCATTGAGTATTTCAGGCGCATTAGGATAAACCGAATCGTCCGTATCATTACAATCTTGGAACCAATAATATGTATCTAAATCGGCATCTGGATCTGCAACTAGTGGGTCTGTAAAGAAGTCTAGAACTTCTTCACCATCTAATAGTCCATCATCGTCAGTATCATTGTCAAAAGGATCTGTAAGGTTAACATTGACTTCAGTACCATCCATCAACCTATCATCATCGGTATCAGGATTGGTTGCATTAGTACCAATATCAAATATTTCAACAAAATCACTCAAGCCATCGTAATCAGTATCACTTTCGAATGGATTAGTTCCATAGACATCTGTCTCATTAGCATCACTAATACCATCTTCATCAGTATCAGGATCATTTTCAGTACCATGGATTATCAATTCCCAATCATTGAAAGTTCCTGCATCATTTGTGCCTTGATCTTCTACAGAAATTGTCCAATCTCCTGTACTATCTTCATCCCAATTGTGCACTGAACTAAACATCCAATTAGAATAATCATTACCACTATCTGAATGCTTTTCAGATAAAATACTCTCAGTACCCGAGGGACTAGTCAATATTATTTCTAAATCCGAACGATAAGGGTGATCGATATCCACAATCACTTCTACTGACTCCATCAGAATGGATTCAGAAATTGTTACAGTATCTGTTACAGGGGTGTTAGTATTATCTGGAATAGCCTGATTCAAAGTAATCAATCCACTTGTGGTATTCGTTTCTTCACCCACAGTAGTCCAATTCTCAGCAAATGTAACTGCTGCGCTTGCATCTATTACCCCATATCCATATTTGTGACTAACATCATAGCCTACACCATTAGTGCCCCATGAGGAATCACTAGCATCATTCTTTCTAGAAGTCTGAACCAGAATATGTTGTACATCTCTCCAAGTCAAATTCCCATTTGCTTCCAAAATTAATGCAATAACGCCAGAAACTAGAGGTGTTGCCGAAGATGTTCCACCAAAACCAGAGGTATAATCTTCTGAAGAATAACCTCCAGACCCTTCAATATCAGTTGTAGTAATTCCTTCCCCATCTCCATCTGAAGGAGCGGCTACCAGAATATTTGCACCTGGTTCAGCATAGTAGGATTGAACTCCATAATGAGTTACTGCTGTAACTGCAATAGTATAGCGGCTATTTGCATAGCCATCATAATTTGAATTATCATTATCATCTAAACCGTTACCTGCGGCCCAAGTAATGATATTACCAAGCCCGCCTCTTCCTTGAGAAATATCTAATTCAAAAGCAGCTAGCATCAAAGGTCCAGGCGCTTCAAGAGTATGTCCATTATCACTAGGACCCCAAGAATTAGAATAGATATCAATCAATTGATTTTCATGACTTAATGCATCACCTTCACGCGAATCAGAGAGACTACAAGAAATCAATTCCAATCCTACTAGACCCGCCTCAGGTGCTGAGCCAGTTGTACCAAGTGAATTGTTACCCACTGAGGCGGCTACACCTGCAGCAGCAGTTCCATGTCCATCAAAACTACTTGGCGTTGGATCTCCATCATTATCACAAAAATCGTAATCAATGCTACTATCATAATAATCATCTAAATCAGGATGGTTCCAATCTAGGCCATCATCAACAATTCCAATTCTTACTCCACTACCCTTGTAAGAATTCCATGCTCCAGTGATGTTGACATCCTCACCACTATTACCACCGGTTTGTCCAGTATTCTCCAAATGCCATTGATCAGAATAATATGGGTCATTTGGTGTCCACTTAGGTGTTATCTCTCGAAAAATTATGGGATAGGCGGTTTCTACGATTCCTTTGGCTTGTAGGTCTGCAAAATAGTTAGGTGCAACTGTTGAATCAATATCTATAATCCAAGCATTAGCGAGTAAGTTTGACTCTTTTCCTAACGGTTGAGAACTAACTGCAACCCATTGTGTTGCACTTTCCAATTCAGCATCAGAATATTGAGAAATATCACTTACACGAGCAAATGCAGCACGTATTGCTGGTGAATATGAATAGGTCAATGGTGCTTGTTCAGCATCATCACTCAATGGCGCACCAAAGCCTTCAGCAATTGGTGCATCAACTGCAGCAGCGACAGGCAAAAGGCTACTCATGAATAGCAGCAATGCCACACTCACCCCACGCATGTACCGATTTGGTTATCGCCGAGTAATAGCGGTATCCCTCACCTGTTGCAATAATTGGCAACAGTAGAATAATTAATTTCAAGACCTGTTAGAATGAGGTGCTCCAATGAATACTTCAACCGATGCAGTGCTCAGTATTCTTCTTCTTCCTCTTCATCAAGCCACTCCGAATCATCACCTTCACCGATTCGACGTGCTACGATGAATAACAATCCAATGCAAACAAGGCCAATTAATCCCATTCCAATAAGCGATACCATCGATTGCGAGGCAAAGAATCCCTCTGGTTCAGGAACAGGATTGACCTTCACGTTGAGTGAAACGGTGTTATCCTCTACTATCTCGTCGATATCTTGACCTGAATCGATTTGTATTACCAGATCAAGTTCTCCTTCCCAGTCAGGCAGCCATTCGAAGGTCACTATCGTAGAATCACCATTCAATATTGATGTCTGAATTATTTGAACTTCTTCGATGAGGATTCTGCCCTCATGTGGAGTATGTGTTTCCAAAGTGATATTGAATGTCGAAGTATCAGGGGTACCGATATTGAAAATCTCGATACTGACAGTGGTCATTCGGCCTAATACTGGTGAATAATCGGACATAGTGATACGTTCAGCACTGAGGTCAGGTCGAGTTTCTATTACTTCGAGGCGAAGTGGCCAAGTCTTAGCTGAGCCTTCGCCCGTCAGGTTATTTCCAGCCAAATCGCTAACTTCGAACCAACAATCGAGGTATTCTCCTTGTATGGGTTGTGAACTCAGATTCACAAGATATCGGCTTACCTCGCCGGGAATGGTTCTGATAGCAGTGCTCTCAATTATGTCACCAAATGACTGAAGACCATTTACCTGTACACATCTAACCTGAATCTCTTCCTCCGACAATCCTGAATCCGCTTCTTTGATATCGAATTGCAATAGCATTTCAGTTGAATTCGTGGATATCATTGTCGGCTCATGGCCTACTACCGTAGGTGCCTCATCGTCAATCTGCAGTCGAACCGGTTCAGGACTTGGAGACGCATACCCCAGTCCACCATTGACCTGGATGACTACACGATACAATCCACTGCCAAGAGCATCCATATTTCCTTCAAATCTACCATCGGCATCTGTTGCCACTAAGAGAGGGAGATCGAGAGGTGCTTCGAGCATAACCGAAAATGAACCCGGAGCCGGAGCTAGGTCTGCAGCGACATAACGTATCCTACCCTCGACCACCAGTCTCTGGCCGAGTATAACATAATCATCATACACAAGTAAACGGGAATCAGTGCCAACAGTTCTCATTGAAGATTCGACCAGCATGACATCGGCATTAAAGCGCCAAACAAGTCCAGTATCAGTGATATGCTCGCCTGATGAATCGCTGATACTGAGAGTAATCTCCATCTCACCCACCGACATGTCATCAAATAGCGGAGAGGCGATGAATGAGAGATTGAGAATTATTTCATCGCCTTGGACTTCGAATGTGAATCCTGAAACCTCAATTAATGGATTATTCGACTCAAATGTTCCATCTTTGTCGTAGGACAAGGCATTACCTATACCGAGATCGATAATGATGCTCTCAATGTCTTCAAGGCCGTTGACATCTCTCATGCTAATGTTTAGCCAACCGGGATGGGCAGGAGTAAGGGTGTTACCGCCGGGTAAGTCCATCTCTACAGATATTACCTCAGTAGGAGAAGGAACCAACGATATGTAATGCACCAAATCTGCTTCAAGTCCAGGACCACTCAAGACTGCATTACCTGTCTTGTCAAAGCCTTCGATGAACAGAGATACCTGTTGTCCGTGTGAATTGTAAGTATCATCAAATTGGGCATGGAAGTAATCGCTCTCCCCTTCCCTGAGAAGTGGCCTTTGACCATATTCCTCTATCTGAGGGATTCCATCTCCATCATCATGCAGAGCTTCAACCCACCACTTTAGGCGCAGACTACCAAGGTCAAGCCCATCGCTGTCAGCACCGTCGGTGATTGTCACATTGAACAATTGTTGAGACGAGGGTAGAATTCTTTCACCAAGGGGTGCATTTGCTTGGAAACCTGGCTTTGTAGCATCGATGTTGAAAGTCAGTGATGCAAGTCCGGGCTCAGTTGAATCATATGGTCCGAAAAGATGTGCTGCGATGGTAAATCCATCGTAGTAATTAGTTTGCGGAGCGATCACATCAATGGAATATGCACCATTGGAATCAACAGTTGCATTCGCAGTGATGTTCACAAGTTCGATCAAAACTTCACCAGGGAGTGGATGACTAGACTGGTCGAGGAATCGTACAGCGCCTCCTACTCGTAGTAGGTCACCACCTGCGACCCATTCATCGGCATCGATTTGTGTGCTGCCGTCGGTTGGGTCACTCATATCCCACACTGTGAAACTCGTAATCTCCATTCTGCGCTCATGGTCTGTGGTCTGACTTGAAAGCCGACTTGTATGGAGCGAATCAATGGTCATCGCCTGAGCCTGCCAAGCAACACCCTGTTCAGGTAACCATGCCCAACTGGCTGTGAGGTTCCACGTCATTGTACCGCTCTGATTGTCCAATGCCACCCATGAACCACTGATATTGCTAACAAGTCCAGCGGGGTCATTGGCCCAAGTGGTTCCATTATCAAGGGAATGGAAAAGCGTTGGCTGACTGACGCTATTCTGAAGTTGAGGAATTAGAGCAAGCCAAGATAAGTTCGAGACACCCTGATATGAGATCACATCGATGCTCAAGGTCCGAGCCATGCCATCGGGAACAATGGTCTCTCCAGGCAATGTAATTGCCGAGATAGAAGGCGGGCGGTCTCCCTGCCCTAGCCATAGATTGAGCAATTCCACTTTTCCAGCACTGCTTGAACTGACATTGATGACGATACTGACATTGCCAGCGCCATCTGGTGTGAGATTCGAAACATGTTGATTCAATTCACTCAGCAGGTCAGAATGAGGTGAGGGACCGACTGCTGCAGTCCAGTCATATTCGATATCGACCTCATCCATAACCAATGTGGCATTCGCACTTACCTTAAGCGGAATGTCGACGAATTCATTGCCCCATGCATCAGTAAAGCTTGGAGTAGCATTACCGAGATATGAATTCAAAGCGGCTGAGAAATCTGGTACTGTAGAAGCATTGCTGAGGTTTCCGCTATGATTCCACTCCCAATTACCATCTGCGCCAACATCGAAAGCCGCCGTTACATCATCGCTACCCTCGAAAACAACGATTAATTTCGGTCCATGGGTGGAGTTATCCCTCGATGTGATAGTCAATCTAGAGCCATCGGGCTTGTTGGTATTTTCATCGCCGATGAGAATAATTCCATTATTGGTAACGTTTCCATTAACCCAATCCTGTACTAAGTCGGTCAAGTTTTGATTGTTGAAGTCGAGCCAGTTGAATTCGAGATTGGCCGGACTGTCCGTATAACTTGCAACAGCAGCATCGCGGTCGGTCGTGCCAGATGCGCCTGCGCTGGACCATGAATAATCACTGCCCGTGAGATTGTCAATCGCTTTATTCCAGGTGACACCTGCTGCTTGTGTCACCGGCGCATTGATCTCAAGTCCTTCCTCCCAATGTTTCAGTAAAGGATGAACTGAGTAGGTGTGCTGGGCGCTCACAGGAGTTGTAGTCGAAGCTTGATTGACCACATCTTCGACATAGAATGAGAGATTGGCATCGAGAACTGTCGCACCGGGTAATAGGCCTAGATCGAACCAGTAGACTCCTCGGTAAATATGCCAATTTGCCCATTCCGTTTTGCCGACAAAAGTAGTGCTTTGATTACCGTAATTGCAATCTGCGTGTGTCGAGTTCCCATAGGAAGGGTGAGGTTGATGCAAGTGTGAATCACGCACATCACTGCCAGAGATTGTTAGTTCACTCAATGTGGAAAACTGCATTGACGCAGATGTAATTGTGGCATTGATTGGCAGACGGATGTGATAACTCGAATTATTGCCAGTGGACATGTTTAATCCGGCCCGCTTATATCCGTTTGAAAACTCATCAAGGTGGCCAAAGGTACCATTTCCAAGCCCTCCCCAGAACCAATCCAAATCGCCGTCATCCCCGATGTCTAGCCCGATGGATTCGGGTCTTTCTCCGCTAGAATTGGCGAGACCTCTGATATCGAGTGCCGCAGTTGTAATCACCGAACTAGCACCGATGCTGATATTGGTGCTAGCATCATGTCCCGGTCCATTGAAATCCAACATAATAGAGGCAGGGGAGCCCGAATTACCGAAATGAGTGGTTGAGCCTGCATTGGCCTGAAGCACTGGAAATGAACCCAGCAACAGCAGTGCCAGCAGCAATGCGCGACCCTTCATGACCCGAAATGAATGCACCTCACCAAATAGAGTTGTGGTTACATCCTTCAATGGAGGGGCATGTCGCTTTCGCTGGGCCAAGTACTCTGCAATATGAAGCGGGCGTAACAGGATTCGAACCCGTGTTGCCGGGTTAGAAACCCAGCGTGATATCCTACTACACTATACGCCCGTGCAAATAGTCCTGATGCATTTACTCTATCAGTCTTACAGTGGGCGAGCGCACTTGAAACAACGGCTCGGCTTCCTTACAGTAGAGCGTTCCCATTCAAATCCACAGTGCTTGCATGACCAATTCTGAACCCGAGCCGAAGAGAGGAATTCATCGCGCTTTTCCTGCAATAATGGCGAGTCACTAATCGAAACCCCTGGAGCTATCTCATCTACTGCATCGTGGAGTTCTTTGGAGTGGTCGAGAACTCCTGAAGCGTGAACTAATTCATGAGCGAGAGTATGGCGTAATAGTTCAGGCTCGTCTAGTAAACGTGGGTGTAAACCAATTGTTATCGGGCCGGGATCTAATTTCAATCTTCGACGGCGGACTAACTCGGCTGGTCCTTCTTCAAATCTGGTCATTCCGAGGCGGTCGTCATCCGCCTTCAACCAGACTATGTTTACACGCTCTGAAAGCCACCTTGAGAAGATGTTGACAGGCACTTGTGGAAGCAGTTCAGTGAGGACTTCTTCCACATCCATGAATGGCCCAGCGGCTTCCTATTGAGAAGCCTTATGATACAAGTGCCGGTGGGCGGCTTGCTTCAAGCAACCCATTGGGCGCGTAGATCAGTTGGAAGATCGCTACCTTGGCATGGTAGAGGCCCCGAGTTCAAATCTCGGCGTGTCCAC
>JASLKC010000011.1 GCA_030747785.1 Candidatus Poseidoniaceae archaeon
CATCATTACAATTGAATGGGTAGAATCTGGTTTGTAACCCATCCAACGAATAATCAGTAAAGGAACGAAGATACTACCAAGGCCATAGACTGCTAATACTACCAATTTGAACACAGAATCTCCTCCCGGGATGTAAAGTCCACCTACTGAAATCACGGTAGCAAAAGCAGCGACAAATAATGTTACTTTCTTGGTAGTCTTATGGTCCTCTCTCCATTCGGGTTTGATATCATCAGTAATCGCAGCAGTGCAGGCCAATACTTGGCTGTCAGCAGTCGACATTGTCGCAGCGAAAATCGATGCTAGAATCATTCCAATCCCGATGGCAGGCATCGTCTCCATAGCCAACATTGGAAGACCTAGTTCTGGGTCAAAATCACTGGAGTTTGGAAATACAACACGACTTGATAATCCGACAAATGTCATCAAAATTATGAATGGAGTTTGCCAAACAAAGAACCAAATCATCGCTTGCTTACGATCATTTTCAGAATCTAAAGTCATTACTCGTGAAACCACTTGTGGCTGGCCAGCCACTGCCAATCCTCCAAGTAAGAATGCCAACGCCCACATGGAAATACCGAACATGAGGTCTGGCGGCATGAAATTTGTGAGAGCAGGGTCTTGTGATTCAAGCCCAGAATTCATTCCTCCGAATCCTCCAACCTCACCCAATGCAATCCAACAGAGAATTAGTGAACCAATAATCATAACACAAGATTGTATAGCATCAGTCCATATTGAAGCACGAATTCCACCTGCATAGCAATATGCAACTACCAATACAAAACCAATCAATATACCAATTAGTTCTGGCCAACCCATCATTACCAGTAACGCTTTACCACCGGATGTAAGTTGTGCTGCAGCATAGATACTTAGGAATAATACTGAAAGAACTGCAGCCAATTTAGCCTCTGGTGCACCTGCTTTATCACCAACAAGTGATGAAAGCGATCTAACATTTCTCTTGTGTCCTTCTTCTTGTATGAATTTGTACAACCACATCCAGGCTACCAGTTGACCAACTGTTGAAGCAATAGCCATCCAAATTACATTGTACCCCATCACGTAAGTAAATCCGATTGCACCAATGAACATGTAGCCTGAATTCCAGGTTGATACCGCACTGAGAGCGGCTAGAGCGGGGTGCATACCGCGTCCTGCGACAAGATAATCATCAGTCGTGTCTTTCTTTACACGAATCGAAGCCATTCCAACTCCAGCGAATAGGAGCATGAAAAATAGGAATGAAATGATCACCCAAATTTCCATGATTTAGCCCCACATCAAGTCAGAACTTCGAGCAGGCGGTCCTGCTCTGCCGCACGGCGCAACTCCATGGCGATTCGTCGCCCGCTTGAGACGGGCTTTCGCCAAGTGGCATTACCATATGGATGTCCGACTGATACATGGACATTGGTTCCTCCACCTAAACGTGGTGCAACGTCGTAGATGTAGTAATTCATATCCTTGTCAATGCAGGTTTGGAGACAGAATGGACCAATGATTCCAGGGTCGTAGTGTTCTTTGGAAGCCTCGATAAATTTCTCACCGAGTTCGAAAGCCTTCTCGAGTAAAGATTCGCGTATTGTAGCAGTATTGTGGCCGACGACAGTCATCTCAGGAATCTGCTGGTGTGCAGGCATTGTCATCTGTTGAGGCGCAGGTAGACGCACATGCCCATCTAGAGAGGATTCGAATCGCCAGTCGACTCCTAGAAGTTCGAGCTTTGGCATATCTTCCTCAAGTGGACTGTAGAAGAAGTTCAGATTGAAGACCGGTCCGACTACATATTTTTCGATACGAGCACCGTCTAGGCTTGCCTGGTCGATTGTGCCTTCTCTCAGGAGGATAGCACTCTTTTCACAATACTCCTCATATGAAGCGCAAGTGAAGAATCCTCTCTCGAGTTTCTTCTGGGCATGGTGGAGTTTTACGATAACCAAACAGTCGATATCTTGTGGGTCAGCAATAGCCTCAGGGTAAGGCAATCCAGCCTTGTCAAGAATCCAATAGTAATCCTGGTCCTCGGTTCTCTCTTCCATACGTAGCATATTTCTGCTACCGAACATAGGGACATGGAAATCGTTCTCCACAGCATCGATGGTAGAATAGGAGGTAAAGGAACGGTTTGGAATGTAGACCACATTTCGCTTGCGCATCTGTTCCTGCATCACCGGGTTCATCACATCGTTGAAGGAATCCATGATGATTGCCTTGTCAACCATTCCCCTGCGCACCCTTCCGGAATTTGTGCGCTGGGTTTTGAAATACTGAGAGTATGTTTTGTCTCGGCCTTTCTGACAATAAGCGACCGTTGGAAACCCTTCTTCGATTGCTCCATCGCAGATATCTAAGGCTGAATGGCTAGCCGTCATTCCAATTCTCAATTTGAGGCTGTCATATCCTTCGATGATCGCAGCGATTTCATCTTGACTAATCACAAATAACACCTCGGATATTCTGTAGGTTTAGACGGGGGCCCTTGAACCTCACTCATAGCGTTGGAGTTGCATCAACTCATCAGTTGAGAGAGTATCACCGCTCATCAACTTGCTCATTAGGTCTTGAACTTCAACACGTGCACCGCGCTGTCCGTCGCCACTAGAGATGCCACGCATTGCACGTAGCATATCTTGGATTGAATGTAGGCATCGCAATGCTACGATGTAGAAATGATGTGCCTTGTCAGCTTCTTTCTTCGACTTGCGAAGTTCTCTGTGAGCGGATTCAGCCTTCTCACGCTGGTTGTCGACTTCCTTATTCCATTGAAGCATCAATTCGTGCGCCTCTTGTGCAGCCTTAGCAGACTTTTGCACTTCGAGATGAGCTTCTTCTTGAGCAGCCATTGCAATACGGAGCGATTCTCTTGCCTCTTTTAGATCGACATTGGAATCCTCGGCGTTTTGTAGTTCCTTCATGTTGGCACGGATTCTTTTCATCTTCTCCATTGCCTTTTTCTCATTCTTTCCAGTGTGTCTGCCCATCTCGAATTCACGCTCAAGACGTTCAAAATCTCTGCGCAATGAGTGGATAGTTGGCTTTTTGTCACGGCGGTCACGTCGACCACCAGTATCTCGTGGAGCCACTTCCTTAGGGCCGCGCTGAGCATCGAGTGATGATTTTGCTTGCTTAACTGCGGTACTAGCATCTGAGCGGGCGGATTTCTTCTCACGGACCAATTCGTTCATCTGTTCGCGAATTTCTCGCTGCTGACGAACATTTTGAATGAGTTCACGAACCTCTGCATTGAGTTCGTTTCGCACAACGGTGTGCTCCTTAGTACGAGAGTTCCATTCATCACGAGTGGTTCGGTACTGAGTCGCCTTTTTATCAACCAATTTGCGCTTCTCATCCAAAACGGTCTTGAGTTCTGTCATTTGTCCATCTCACCTGTTCAATGGAGCGTTCCCACGCTCTCACCGGCCCGGCGACCGTCCGATGCCATAAGAAGCCTCCCGTAGGGAGGAATGTTCAGAGAACAGAGGAGAGGCGCTCACTTGCTTCACTAATCGCTATACGAATTCTACCTAAATTCGAACTTGGCTCGCATTTGATTATGATGAGATGACCAGTATCCATTCGATTAGCCACCAGTGTTGCTTCCTTTCCAACAACCGTCACTAATTTTGAATCCGCTTTGAGGTCGAATAGCGTCATTACTGAAGTGAGGTCATGATCGGTAGAAGATCTCTCGAGGCAAAAGCCCTCAGGAGAAATCAAACTCGATGCAATAACCCCGGAGAGTGCTGCGAGGTCGGAGATAACTCGCTCTTCCACGACCTGTCGTGGCCGAGAAGGGTCATCAGATTATCGCATCAATAGGCCCTCTCATAACATAGCCTAAACCACTTTGATAATAACCTTCGAGTTTTCCAATAACCTCTAAACCACGCCGTCTATAGAATTCAATTGCAAATTCATTATCCGCTCGAACTTCAAGTTGGACTTCAACATGTCCAGTGGTTCGGCAAGCCGCTTGGAATATTTCCCAAGCTTCAGATCCAAAGCCCTGGCCTTTGAATGATTCATCGATAGCAAATGCGACAACCCTTGCCCTGGTATCACTGAATTTTGCAGTCCAGAACACTCCACGAATCAATCCATTATCATCTAACAGTAGGAGATTTCCTCCCCATTCAGGTATTGGAAGGCTTCGAACAGATTTCTCGTAATACCTCTCACCAGTCTGGTCGAGGAATAGTTGGCGAATAGTTTCGATACTTGCTTCATCGATTTTATTCGGCGCTGGGCCCAGACACCATCTCGCACCCATAGATGCTAGTGGCAGTGTCCACCCTCATCATTCCTTCTTCTTGTATGAGCCGCGATTGCCACGGTGCGCGCCAAGGTTCCCGAGTTTTCTCATTCCCGCTTTCTTGGAAGAAATTTTCTTTTCTTTCTTCTCATCAGTCGAATCAAGTGCAGAAAGTAGCCCTGAAATGTCGCCCAATGTCATTGGTGCATTGGATACCGCCTTCTCACGAGGTGATTTTGAGCCACGTCCCTTGCCCTTGCCACGACCACGGTCTCCACCACGGCGGTCGCCACGACCTCTTTCTCCGCCTGCCTTCTTTCGAATCCAGGCATCGAGACGTCCTGCTTCTCTACGTAATTTGTGGAGTTCTCCACGTCTTGTTCGTAATGCCTTCTGAATGTTTACCACTCGGCGATCATATGACCGAGCCTCATTAGTGGTGATGTCTTTATCCTTGAGCAATGGCTCTTCTGCGAGGAGTTTAGCAGTTGTTTCATCATGCTCTGACTCGAAGACTTTGAGTTTCTTAATCTCACTCTTTTGCTCCTTTACCAGTTGGATGAATCTTTGGTGGTGTTCGCTAGCTTCTCTTCCCTTTGCATGCATTGCCTGCAATTCAAAGAACCATGAAAACTGCTCTTTTTCTCTATTTAGTGAAGGAACTCGATGAATGTCAATTTCTGTAGTCAACCTCTTGTAAACTTTAGAGAGTTCATCCTCAATCATATGTAATGGGATTACAATATTGGTATTGATTACATCACGTTGGTTTTTGATGGAATCGATTTCTTTGTTACGCTTTGATAGCCCTTGTATGGTTGTTTTGTGCTCTTTACGTAAGTCTGAGGTTTCTTCGATTACTCCCCGCATAGCCTTAGCCATCCGGATTGTCACTTGGCGCTCATCCTCAAGAGCCTGAATTCTCATTTCGAGACTATCTAATTCACCTGCGACTTTATCGCGCATGTTCTTTACATCATCATCCGATTTGGTGCGTAGGTCATGGAATAGGTCATCCGGTTCAAGATTAGATAATCTTTCAGGGTCTACTGTTGTACAGATTTCTGACCACTTTGCGCCGTTTGCAAACATTGCAGCGGCTCGAATCAATTCATCACGAATCCTCATTTCACCCTCGGGTCGAACCACTCTACATAGGTCGTGGTCAAGGTTGAATGGGTCTTCGATACACAGGTGATGTTCGCCCATTCTTCCCGGTTTTTGTTTCTTAGTCGTGATGATGGTAATAGCACTAGGTTCTTCGTTCATCCAACCCTTGCTCTCTCTTGTCAATGGTGAACCATTACGGATTGAAACTACTTGCTCTGACCAATCCCAATTGGAATATCTATGGAAAAAGGAGGTGACTAGTTCAGCGAGGCTTGCTTTGCTATCATTTCCTTTGGCATCAGTGTCCATTGTGAGGTCGAATTCCATTCCATCGACCTCGACGAAAGTACGGTCTTTACCAGTTTGGAGATTTGGGATCAGCCCCTCCATTTGCAGGTGCTGAATTGCAAGTAGTGACCACGCGTACGAAGAGAGTGTTCCTTCAGCAGCATCGGAGAGATTTCTGTGAAGCGCCCAGTGTTTGATGCACTTTGTAACTTCACCAACCCGCTTATCTAGGCCTGCATATGTCGAAAGAAGTCTTGTATTGTGTACTGCAAGAGTATTATTGATAGAAATATCAACCATGAATCCACTGCGAGGGTCGATAAATTTGACGATGGGTACCGTTGCCCGAGTTAAGGCCTGGACACTTTCCATACCCTGACTTCGAAGCATTCCACTAATCCTCTTCACAGTCTTTTTCTGGTCTTTAGGTGGCATTTCCAGACAAAGATCCAGATCTCCGCCCTTTAGGCTTAAGCCGGTCTTTGATGAACCAAATACAATCAGATTACTGCCTTTGAACCTCGTTGTTAGCGAGCGCTCGAGGTGTGTGATGAGCCCTTCTCGGCGTTTCTCCTCGCCCTTAGGTTGACGATGAGATGCTATTGTGAAATCCAAGTCTTTGGAGTATGAATTAGCAGATTCGCTTAGAGCGGGTAAATCTCCTCCAGTCAAAACTGCATGGATATGAGGCCATTGAGCAACTTGTTCTTCAGATAGACCAGTAATTTCGCAGGTGGAACTCATTCTTCTTCACCTCCGCTTTTAGCCTCCCTTTCGACCTTTGCAGCTCTTGCAATTGCCTTTGAAGATGGCCCGCCACTACGAACCCGCTCGCTATCTTCAATCATATCAGCGAATTTATCAGATTCGATGCGGCCTTTCCAGAATTCTAGTGCTGACTGACTTGACGATAGAGCAGCATCGAGTTTTTTGGTACGGGATGAAGAACGTCTCCGGACTTCTTCCCAGTGTATGTATGATTCATGACGTACAGCATTTGCATCAACAAGTTCTGCCATTGCATTGTGCGCTTTTTGAGCGGCATCGAGCAGTTTTCGGGCTGCGGCTTGAGCATCTCTCATTTCCTTGACCAATGGTTGGGACGCACTGCGTTCCTCAACCCATCCTTCATGCTCTTTAATCAGAGCCTTCATTTCGTTGATGTATCGTTCCTCGGTCTTATGAGTGCCTGATTGAGTTTCGAGTTCACGCTCAATACGGCTCAATTTCTCAGCCAACTTTTCCTTAGCCCACTTGGGGTCGGGTTCCTTTATTCCGCCCGCTTCAATCAATCCCTCACGGATTTCGTTAGCCCTTTCAAAAAGGGAGCGTGCTTTCTTTTGAGCATCGTTTCTTTCCTTCTTGAGACCAGCGACTTTGCTATTGATTTCATCACGCTCTTTACGCGCACTGCGTGCTGCTGGCTCCGCTTCTGCCAGTTCGGTTTTGCGGGCTTCCAAATCTGTTGGAATCAATTCCGCTAGACGCTCTCTTCGGTGCAGAATAGCCTGCGCTAAGAGCTTAGGAGAGACCGCGAGTAGGTCGTTCGAATCCATTGGAACCGATGCGGCCACCTGTCAGCCTTGTATAAAGCCCACGACCCACCCTTACGGGTGGGTGAATGTCAAGAACCTTGGCGCATCGGTGCTATTCATGCGGAGGGCGGTATTGCTGGTGCTGTTGCTCTCCCTTTCAGGTCTTCCATTAGCGCAGGCTACTGGCGGAGTCATTGATTCAGTATCCGTCACTGGAGATGGAGTAATCGGTGCGGGCCCGATAGGCGTCGATATCAATTTAGTTGGCGTTGGTGGCGCTAGTGGTGCACTTGTTAATTGGAGTGCAACTCTCGTTGATATGGAAGGGGCATTGATAGATTCCGATAGTGGAAGCGAGTCTATCGATGATGGAATTACCACTCTCGTACAAACCAATCTCAGTGATGCACCACTTGGTTTCTCCAATCTCACGATTTCTCTTTCGGGAGATATAGGCACTCCCGGGGCAAATCAATCGACTACATGGTCGTCGATTATTCATCGACTTCGTCCATTGGATGTATCGATTGGGACTGTAATTTTCACTTCGGTAAACCAGAGCGATATAGCAACTGGCAATCTTACGATTAGAGATGGTGATCATGCTCGAATTGATGTAGCAGTGGTAAATGATGGCGATGTTGATTGGCAGGGCAATCTCTCAGCCGTTGTTGGTGGAACCAACCTTGGTTTATTTTCTGTTCAGACGATAGCAGACCAAACTCAAATTGTATCCCTCTTGACAAATGCATTACTTGAAGGAAATGTGGTAGTAGATTTACAACTTGAAGACGTCTTTGACTCTAGTCCAAGCGATGATTCCGTTAGCACTTCAATTAGCGTTGGCCCACCACCTTTGGCGGATTTGGTTTGGAATTTGACACGAGTGGTTGAACCTCTTGCAGGCTCTGTAATGGAATGGAGCATCAATGTGACAAATAATGGTGAAGTGGACTACAATAGTACGATTCAATGCACATTTGACGGGGAATTAATTCTAGAAGAATCTCTTCAAATTTTGATATCTCAATCGGTAATAATCGAGCCTTCTATGACTGCAAAACCTGGTCAATTAGTATGCACTTCGTCCGAGCAAAGAATACACTATCCTGAAGGTATAAGCGATGATCTCTCGATGACTTCTGCAATATTTATTGCAGCCGGGCAGGAGATACCAACGATGCTCCAAGGGCCTTGGCATGCAGATGATGAAATCGTATTCTCTCTCTTAGTTCGAAATGAAGGCGATGCCTTGGGAAGTGCAACATTAGAAATTGATGGCACAATTATTGGTAGCAGTTCCAATTTGAGTCTCGATGAAGACAAGGCCGGCGAACTGAGTTTTATCGGTTCATTTTCTATCGCTGGCGAACATGTAGTCAATTGGAGTGTTGAATCAAGTAATGGTGCCGTAGACGAGAATCTTTCTGGAAGCCTAACGATACCAGTAATTGAAGCACAAATTATCACAGCTGATATTTCCTCAATTTCGGTCGAGGATGATGGCCTAGAAATGGAGTGGTCATTAGACTTAGATGAGGGTAGAGAGCGTACTGTCATTGTGACTCATGGCACTGTGACTGACGGGGTGAAGAATATGCTTGGAAGCCAAGAATTAATTTTGCTACCCGGGATATCTTCATTGGAAATGTCACTTGGATGGCTCGATGCTCCATCAGTGTATATCGAAGTGTTCCCAATCGGCTGGACTAACGATGTATCCTCTATTCTATATATTCAAGAAGATTTGCCAGATAGTTCTGGTGAAGGGCGATTAGAACTCAATGTTATCACCACTCCAAAATCTCCAACTGCTGGTGAAGAAGCCACAATTAGATGGAGTATCTACAATGATGGATCCGGGCCATTACCAGAAGGGATCATCGTACTCACTACAGTCGATGGACAGGTTCTCGGGCAGACCTCGACTTTGGTTCAGTCCGCAGGAGCGGAAGAGAGTCAATCAAGTGTAGTTACTTGGCCTGAAGGGGATCTCGTCAGCATTACTGCTACTTGGTATGTCGATGGTGCTGAAATAGAGGCTAAGGAAACATTCTCTAGTACAGTGATTACTGATTCCGCTGATTCATTTACCATTCCATGGGGTGGAATTATTGGTGGATTTGCAGCGGGTTTAGCCGCCACTTTAGCACTGAAATTATTCTTTGCACCTAAGGGCGAAAAGAAAGAGAAGAAGAAGCGCAAAACCTCCTCAACGGTGGATGAGAAGGTAGAAGTTGCTTGTCCCGAATGCGACCGTAGATTGCGAGTTCCACGAAACTATTCCGGCACAGTTGGCTGTCCTGAGTGTGAAAACAAGTTTTCAGTAGAAGGACAAACCCAAGAACCAGAACCAGAACCAGAAGAGAAAATCACAGTTGATGAAGACCTGTGGGCCTCATCAAGTGAAGATATACTAGGGTGTCCAAGTTGTTCACGTAAACTCAAAGTTCCATTTGATAGGAGGCCCGCAAAGGCCCGATGCCCAGCTTGTGAGACCATTTTTGAGGCACGAAAGGCGTGACATACATTCAATTGTGATGGAGAAGTGGAGAAAACATGGGTCACTTTCAGGAGTTTGAGGATGAATACCTTGAAACCCTATTTGATTTCCATGAAAAATGCCCCGGCGAACGAGTTCGTAATGGTGCTCTCGCAAAATACCTCAGCGTATCTCCTGCATCAACAACCGAGATGATACAGCGTCTTGCAACAAATGGTTATGTCGAATATGTTCCATACAAGGGTGCCTTGTTAACCGAGAAAGGTTTGGAAAGAGGTCAGATGATAAAGCGCCGTCATAGGCTTACAGAAGTACTGCTTGAACTACTGCCCTTCGATGGTGATGTACATGAGACTGCATGTCGTTTAGAACATGCATTTGATGATGATTTAGAGGTCTGTATTTCCATATTATTGGGCAATCCCAAATTCGATCCATCAGGAAAGGCAATCCCACCTCCGAGGGATATAATCGCTGAGAAGATTTCTCAAAGATCTGACATCAAATCTGCATTCAATCTCAAAGAAGGTGAATCTGGTGAAATAATATTGATTCTATCAACATCTTCAGACCAACAAGTTCTCAACACTCTTGGAATCACTAGCGGTTCAATAATTTCAAACTCCAATGGCCTTCAATTTAATAATTTCAACATAGATATGAGTGATGAAATGTCAAAACGCATAATCGTGAGGAGTTGACATGGTAGTAGAAGAAGAAGAAGAAGTCCTAGACAAAAACGCAGAGCGTGAACGATTGTTGTATGGTATCGACCGCCAATTTATCTCAGAAGGAATGCGTCTGATTCTATTATTGCCTGGAACGGCATTGATTTTCCTTTTCTGCTCTTGGGCATACATGGATGACTCGCCCGCTTGGTGGGCCAACAATATTCAGCAAACTTCAGGACTCGATTTTTCCAAGGCTCTAACTTTTGTCACCTTGGCGATAATATTGGGATTCACATTAGGCCTTCTTGTGCATCGAGAAAGGTCCCGTTATACAAGATTAGTATTCAAGGAGGAAGTCAAATTAGCCGCAGATAATCACAGGCCAATCACTTCTATGCATGGGTTTCCGACAATCGAACGTTTGATGTCAAGAACGATGTCTTCTCATTCGACAGCACTCTACATGGCTATTACCAGTCTTATTATTTCGATTGGAATAGTCCTTCTAGAATCCAATTCATCCCTAGCTCAAAAGGGATTGCTTGCCTCATCCTCGCTAATCACAATGGCAATGGGTCAGCACCTATCTACTCGTAGCAGTAAATTCCACATGGTCGAAAGGGATGGTCTACTATCGGCCTACGACTCGCCGCTACACCCTACCACTTTAGACATGGTTTTCACCGAATTAATGGGGACACACATGGACCCACTTCTCCGCAGCCGATTCGAGGATTTCTTGGTTGAATTCGATGGATATTTGCGAGATGGAATCGATTATGAATTTGCTAGAGAAAAATTCTTGATGACAATGCATCGCAGATATAAGGGCTCAATCGGTAAAGAGACAACACATCTTGAATTATCGGAAATAATGTCTGATGAAGGAGTACAGGCTGTTACTTCACATCCGATTTTCACTGAAGAATTGTGGAATTCATTAATAGAAAAATCCAATGGCACATGTCGTGCATTCTTCCGACTGATAGACCGATTAGAACAGGACCTTTCTGTGGGTAAGACTCCCGATATGGAAGATCTACTCTTCGATGTGGATTTGGAGAATGTGGTCACAGATAGAGCCAACTTATTCTGCTATTTTCACAACCTTAGCGATAAGCCAAAACAGGTGATACTCCGTGTTCAATCGCCAGATTTCAGGCCGCACGATATTTCATTAAGGTATAATCTACTACCTGGTGAGAAGAATTGGTGGCCAACTTCTGCAGTACCAATCGCAAGTGAAGGCGATGATGACCAGATTGGCCGGATGGCCGGACTTCTGCGCGACGGAACAGTTTCGTGGCAAACTCTCCTTCCTGAAAGTACTGGTGAGGCTAGTGTGGCAATCCGTTTGGAAGAAACATCTGGTGACTTATTAGTAGGTAGACAAATAAGTGTCAGAGTGCGTTCAGAATTCCGTTCCTGGCTAAGAAATACCGGTGCCATTTCATGCCTTTTCCTTGGTGGAATCGGCCTAGCAACTGCCATAGTTCTCCAAGTACTATCTGTCCTTGCAGTGGCCTGAATAGCCGAAAAAAGCTAATCGTAGCATTGAAGCGTGATAGGTCTTCCGAAGGTCCATGCCCGAGCCTAAGGATGATGAGGCGCGCCCGGATGAAGACCTGCGCGACCACCTTCATCAAATGGAATCCAAGGTGAAGAAACTCCGCGATACACGTGGAAACCATAACGAATCTGGAAAGCGTTTTGCCGACCAGAGAAATGCGATTCAGACTCAGTATAAGGAGCACCGTGAGAAGGTGGACCTTGCAGTTGCTGAAGTAAAGGCAATCCGTGCCGAGCAAAATCTCCACAAGGAGCGTCGTAATGCAATCCAAGCCCAAATCAGGGATTTGATTGGACAGACAAAGGCTCAGCGTGGCGATGCTGGTGAGAAAAAGTCTGCAACCTTTGAATTCAACAAGTTGGCCAGTGAGGTTGACAACATGGAAAAAATCTACGAAACTCGTGGCGGAATGTCAGCCAAGAAGGAAAAGGAAACCATGGAGAAAATCAAGTATATGCGTCGTCGTATGAAAGAACTTGAACCTGAAGTCGCAAAATTACAGATGATTAAGGTAGACCTTTCCAACCGTGATGAAGCAATTGCTACCCTAAAAGCAGAAGCAGATTTGGCGCATAAGCAATTTATCGAGTGCTTAGAGCGTGCAAAAGGAATGAGCAAAGGGATAGACGAGCTCTTTGGTCACAGAGATTTTCTTAAGGCTGAAGGCGATAGATTCCACAAGGAATTCGTTGCATGCAAAGAGAAGGCTGACGAAGTTCATCAAAAGATAGTCGAGATGATGAAAGAAGTAAATGAAGCACGTGATAAGTTGAAGATGGCACGTGTTGAACGCGAATCTTGGATTACTGATCACAATGCATCCGTTTCGGCTGAAATGAAGACGGGTGCTGAAGACTCCAAGGTCGCAGATTCCATGGTCGACCACCTCCTCAATCAAGGTAGCCTTTCTTTTGGTGGAACAATGTCAGGTGACCGTGCAGGACTTAGCGCAAAGAAGTCCAACTCGAAAAAGAAGGCAGGAATGCGCCGAGTTGACATGAGTGCATCCCGCACAAGGAAGTGATTTGCATGTTAGGAGTAATCATGGCCGGAGGCCGTGGTACTCGATTAATGCCTCTAACCATCGGACGCCCAAAGCCAATGGTTCCCGTCCTCGGTAGACCAGTAATTGATTATGTCAAGGATGCAATGCTTTCAGCAGGATTATCTGAGATCATTGTTACTACTGGATATCAAGGCGACCAATTAATCTCACATGTAGCCTCCTGGGATGTAAAGAGCAGAGTAAATCAGGAAGAGAGCCCAATGGGTACCGCTGGTAGTGTGCGATTGCTTGCCGATGAACTTTCTCAAACCTTTGTCGTTGGTTCTGGTGATTCAGTCGCATCATTCGATATTGCTGACTTACTCAGAGTACATCGCGAGTCTGGAGCAAAGGTTACGATGGCACTTTGGGAAGTGGAAGATCCAACTGAGTTTGGAATAGTTGGACTTTCAAGTGAGAACCAAGGCGATGTTGATTCGAGTTTAGCAGAGGGATATATTTCACGCTTTAAGGAAAAACCTAGTCCGGAAGAAGCGTTCTCAAATTTGGTAAACGCTGGGCTATACATCATCGAGCCAGAGGTTATGGAACTCGTACCTCACGGCGAAAAATATGATTTCTCAAAACAATTATTTCCCGATGTCCTTGCGAGAGGATGGCCCATGTATGCTAAGACTGTAAACGGAATATGGTTTGATGTGGGTCACCCATTTGAATTGCATCGAGCAATGATGGCATTGGTAAATGGTAGAGATGAATTGCCATTCCCCATGCCTGAGGGCGAGGTCTTAGACGACGGTTCATTCATCCAAGATGGCGCTTCAGTATCCGGGCATATAGAACGTAGTATCGTGCTAACTGGTGCTTCGGTCACAGGAGCAATAGTCGATAGTGTTGTGATGTCTGATGCAAGGGTAAGTGGAGTATCGGAGTCTTCGATTATCGGGGCATCAGCAGTAATTGAATCACGTATTCAGAACTGCGTCATCGGTGATAATACGCACATCCAAGTCGACTTGGAAGACGAGCGTCGTCCTTGAAGCATTTCCGGGTCGTGTCGGCGTCTTCTTCTTATACCGATTTAAGCCGCCCCGGTTCAATGCCCCGTGAAGAAGCCGAGAGAACCTACGACCGTTCGTGGGAAGAGATTGAGGGGATGTTGAACAAGGCTATCGAAAGGCGCGCTCAATGGAAAAAATGGTTTGAACAGTGCCGAGATGATGGTGACCGTGAGGGAATGAAGGAAGCAGCACGTCATCATAAGGCACTTGATGGTGTAGTCAAGACCCTTCGTTGGACACTTGGAGAAGTAGGTGTAGACCACCCACTTGACTGACAAGGCTCATCACCTTCCGCCACTGCAGACAAAATGATGGGAGTTCACCATATCTCTTGGTATTCGGCCGCGAGCGGTCTTGAAGACGAGGTTCTTATCGCGAATGCACTATCTTGGTTAGTTGGTGATTCAGAGGCTGTATCCATCGAAGAGACAACTTCATTTCATGGTTCAGCAGTACATTTGGTGACTGCTGTGTTGGAGCAAAAAGGTCCGGCTACACGCTCGCTATCGAGACTTGGTTCCGAAGTTTTGAGTCAAATTGAGAAGGAATTAGATTCCCGTATGGACGAGGATAATGTCATTCATATTCGACTTGACCTCCTCGATCTCCTCGCTGGTAAAATCTCTCTAACCATTCCGGGTGAGCGCCCAACTATCAAGGGTCGAACCAAATTACAAGTCTATCCGGGCGATAATGCACATGATATTGCAATAGAGACACTCGCAAAAGCAAGGGATGATTCTGCACGTCTCGACCTACCCGAGCCGGCAATATCCGAGTGAGTAACCCCTATATCCCACGCCCTTTGTCGCACATATGGAGATATCCACATGACCCATGTTGTTACTACCGCTTGTGTCGACCACAAGTACCAAGAATGCGTAGCTGTTTGTCCAGTTGAAGCTTTCAAGGAAGCAGAAACTTATCTTGTCATAGACCCCGATGAGTGCATTGATTGCGGTGCATGTGTGCCCGAGTGCCCAGTAGATGCGATTTTTGCTGATACCGATATGCCTGATGGGGAAGAACATTGGCTTCAGCGCAACGAAGATGAATCTGTTGATGCGGAAATTGCGACTGGAGAATCTCCAGTTCTTGCAGACTAAAACTCATTTTTTGCACCACTAATCTTCATGTGGGGGAGACTACCCGCTCGAAGTGATTGCGATGAATCCAGAACTTCACTTCACATCTCTTCGCCATGGTTCCGACCTCATCAAACGAGGCTTTGCTCGAATGCAGCAAGGTGGAGTTATCATGGATGTAGTCACTCCAGATCAGGCATCAATAGCTGAGGCAGCAGGTGCCGTGTCGGTCATGGCTCTTGAGAGAGTACCAGCGGATATTCGTAAGATGGGAGGAGTTGCACGAACCTCTCATCCTGATATGATTAAGGGTATTATCGAGTGCACTACTATCCCTGTGATGGCAAAGAGCCGAATTGGGCATGAGGCTGAGAGCCAAGTATTGCAGGCACTGGGAGTAGATATGGTCGACGAGTCAGAGGTTCTAACCCCTGCCGACCCCTATTTCCACATCAATAAAAATGCTCATGATATCCCTTTCGTCTGTGGTGCAACAGGCCTTGGTGAGGCCGTTCGGCGCATCTATGAGGGCGCAGCAATGATTCGCACCAAAGGTGAGGCCGGAACTGGTAATGTCGTAGCAGCAGTTACGCATGCTCGTTTAATCGACCAAGAGATTCGTCAAGTCCAGACTCTAGATGATGATGGTTTAGATATTGCAGCTAATCACATCATGGACCGTTACCGAGTTCTTTCGAATAAGAGTGAACTTCCTGGGACTTCACTCATCACTCCATTCGGAGCTATCGATGATGAAATGCACGGGCAAATAAAGGAAATTCTTGTTGAAGTTGCTTCGATGGGAAGGCTTCCAGTCGTCACATTTTGCGCAGGTGGAATCGCAACACCGGCTGATGCATCATTGATGATGCAAATGGGAGTTGACGGAATTTTCGTCGGCTCTGGAATCTTCAAGTCAGAGGACCCTGAAACAATGGCAGATGCAATCGTAATGGCCACAGCGCACTTCGATGATGCTGACAAAGTTGCAGAAGCGATGGGCATGATGGCAGGCGCTCCAATGCGCGGCGATGAATTAGAAACTCTCGAAGTTAGATACGACCAGCGTGGTTCATGAGGCCAAACACCCCGTAGGGGTGGTGAGCGCTCTCATCATGTGCTTTCAAATAGGGGGGGTTGGTCGCCCACCTGCTAGTGGGGTAGCCCCCGCAACACCGAGAGTTGATCTGAATGGCGGCAAAGAAGTTGAGTGCAAGAGCACGTGTAGCAGCACGTAAGCAGCGAGATAAGTGGAAAGGCAAGCGATGGTTCACCATCCGTGCACCTCGACACCCCTGGAACTTCAAGCGTATCGGAGAGACAATCGGCGAGACTGAAGAGCACCTAATAGGCAGAGTCTATGAAATGACTCAGCAAGAATTCAATGGTGACTTCACCAAGATGCACGTACTACTTCGTTTCCGTGTAACAGATGTTGTTGGACAAGATGCATTGACCACATTCGTTGGACATTCTCATCAATCCGATCACACCCGCCGTCAAGTTCGCCGCTACCGTGGCAAGGTTGACGATGTTGTTGACGTCGTAACTACTGATGGATATCTTGTCCGTCTAAAGCCACTAATGATTACCGAGCGTCGTATTCAGACCAGTGTAAAGCAGGCTATGCGTGCAAAGTCGAAGGAACTCATCCTTTCCTTTGCAGCCAAGAGTACCTATTCCAAACTTCAAGAATCCATTCTAGGTGGCGAACTTGAGTCTAGCATCGGTACTGCCGTCAAGGCGATTTATCCATGCCGCTCCGTCGTTATCCGTAAGAGCCAACTCTTGCAAACTGGTGTAGTAACTGAGAAGGGTCCAACTCTTGATAGTATTCACGAAGAGGAAGCTCGAACAGAGGCTGAACTCAATGCTAAGAAGGCAGCAGCACTCGCTGAGGCTGGCTCGGAAGAGGAAGAAGTAGTTGAGGGAGAGGGAGACCTTCTCGCAGCCGCAGAAGCCATGGAATCAATCTCAGAGAAGGCAGACGCACCTGCTCCTGCAGTCGAAGAGACTGCAGAAGAAGCACCTGCTGAAGAAGCACCTGCTGAAGAAGCACCTGCTGAAGAAGCACCTGCTGAAGAAGCACCTGCTGAAGAAGCTCCTGCTGAAGAAGAAAAAAATAAAAAAGAGTAAATTTATAAATTATGAAAAAGTTTTTAGTTGCACTATGTATAGTTCTTTCTTCTCCATTTTATGGTCAAACCAACTTTAATGCTGGTATCTCAATGGGAGGTAATGATTTAAATTATGGAAGCACATTTTTTTATAACACAAGAAATGTTGTACTCGGTTCAGTTTATTTATTTGATGAATGGACTAATAGTGCGGAGATTCATACTTTAAGTAATGAAAGGTTTCTTGTAAGAAATATTAATTTGAATATTAATAGAAATGCTTTTGAAGCAAAATTAAATAACTCTGATTCAATTTTTTCATTCAACTTTAACAACATAAAAAAGATACTTATAAATGACAAAACCTATAAGAATTACTTTTACAATGATGACAATAGGGTATATGAAATCATTTATGAATCAGAAAAATTTTCTATTATGA
>JASLKC010000012.1 GCA_030747785.1 Candidatus Poseidoniaceae archaeon
TGAATTCTCTAAGCGTGCATTGGTCGAGCAATTGATTGCATCATTGAAGTGTGATGAATTATCCATTGGGGACATTTCCTTGAATGATGACCACACAATCGTCGAAGTTCACAATAAGAGTGCAACTCTCGCAGTACGTGCACTAAACAGCAACGACATTACTGCATCGATTGTACAGTAGTTATTCCTCTTCAGAGGACTCTGGTTGAGCAATAGTGAGCATTGCGGCCACGCTACCAACCATACCGATTGCAGCTAAGGACCAGGAGACATCTTCAGTTTGCATCCTTGCATCTACTGCATCATCACACAATCCCTTTGCACTTTGTTCAAACGTACAATTTTCGATTAAATCGACATCGGGATCGAAGGCTACATTGGCCGCTGCTCCGAGAATTAGCATTAGTGAAATTGCGATAATGGCCTTGTGAACATTTTGCCAATCATTACGGAATGCGAATGTCCATGCATCCTTCTCTTTAGCGCTCTCACGCTTGATTAGGTCGCCAGCATTTACCCATTTGAACCAAACCAACCAAATCAGAATGAGGGCGACTAGGAATCCCCACTCATATACAGCGGTGTGATATTGCCACATGCCAACATCACAACCATTCACACCACCCAACTCGGTACAATCTGCTAATGCTATGGGATAGAAGAGGACGAGTCGAATGACGTTTAGCACATATATGATGCCACAACCAATCAATGCCGACTTGATTCGCAAGCGTTGCGGGACTCCAGTAGTCATCAAGATGAGAGTTGATAGGAAGATCATCTCATGCACTCCAGCGCATTCATCACTAACATAAGTCGAGATGGTGTTGTAATCAGGGAAGGCTGTATGATGTAGGTCTACCTGAGTGACCCATCCGTCGTGGCTTGAAAGTGAACTTGCACCATCGCCATAGATGAGGTTGGTCAATTTGTGCCATACCCAGGCTACTGAAACTTGAATCGGCCCCAGTGTGTTCTTTGGCTGAGTTATGAACCAGTAGAATGCCTCTACCATAAGCAAGGCGAATGGGATGCGCATGTACGACTTGCCGAGGTGGGCGACTTCTGCCCAAGATAGGTCTTCGACCTCTTCCTCAAGAGGCTCCACCTCATCGCCCATGATACCCACTATGCGACTTCATTCAAGAAGTCTCACACAATAGAGAGCCTTAGAAGGGCGGTCCTGTACCAGAGAACGTGGAGCCGACACACCGTCTTGATGTCCTTGGGCATTACTGCCCTGTGCCGGTCTCGCAGACTCGGAAGGCACTTGCAAAACTCGATGGTGGTGATGTGCTATTGGTACTAACCGATGACCCTGAAACCGTGCATGATATTCCAAATCTCATCGAAAGACTCGGCCATCGTATGGTCGATGTCCTCAAAGAGGCGGGCGAGTTCCGATTCATCATAGAGGTGGGGCCATGAGCATAGATGAGGTTCCGTCCGTGGCTAAGTTGCCAACTGAACATGGCGAGTTCATTATTCGAATATTCCATGAATCTGCTACTGGATTAGATCATGTTGCCCTCACAATGGGTGACATGACAGGTCCTGACCCTGTATTGGTTAGAGTCCATTCAGAATGTCTGACTGGAGATGCATTTGGCAGCCTTAGATGTGATTGCGGACCACAACTCGATGCAGCTCTAAAGGCGATTGCCGAAAAGGGCTGGGGCGTAGTCCTCTATCTTCGTCAAGAAGGGCGTGGAATTGGCTTGCATGCGAAGATTAAAGCTTACCACCTTCAAGACAAAGGTGCAGATACATTAGATGCGAATTTAATGCTTGGATTGCCGGCTGATGCGCGGAATTATAGAATTGCCAGCACCATGTTAAACTCTCTTGGTGTCTCTGAAGTTTGCCTACTTTCAAACAATCCTGACAAGGTAAGCCAACTCGAGGACCATGGAATCAAAGTCGCCGAGATGATGCCATTAATCGTTGGAGTTGGAAGTGAGAACCGAGAATATCTCGAGACCAAAGTTCAGCGTATGGGGCATGAAATTGAATTCTAGGTGAGACTATGGTTAGAATCGATGCAACCTATGATGGAGATTTACGATGCACTTCGACCCATGGACCATCCGGTAGAACACTGATTACCGATGCTCCTGTTGACAATCATGGCAAAGGTGAATCATTTTCACCGACCGATCTTCTTGCAACTTCAATGCTAACCTGCATCATGACGATAGTTGCAATTCGCGCAGACTCACGTTCGATTGATGTTAAGGGGATGAATGGTCATGTTGAGAAGACTATGGCAGCAAATCCACGGCGTATTGCAAAATTAGAGATGATAATCGAGTTACCCACAGACTTGAGCAATGAGGATAGAGCATGGTTAATCCAAGAGGGTTGTAACTGTCCAGTGTGCGTCTCAGTTAGCGAAAATATGGAAATAGACATCGAATTCCACTGATTGGAATTGCGATTAGAGATAATAATCTGGTTGTAAATCCATACCAGGCTCGACTGCGTATTGGTCGAAATCCTCGACACCTTCTGCTCGCAGTATCGACTCATCAGTATGAAATCCACCAGTGACCTCTCCAGATTTACTCATGATTGCGAATGCTGCATCTGCCACAATCCTGGGCTTTCGACTACGCCGAACCATTTCTTCTCCACCGAGGGCTTTGTTGTAGCGAACAGCTGCAGTATCAATCGTTGTAGCAGGCCACATTCCATTGACGGCAATTCCATCTCCGGACAATTCCTCAGATAGGCCAAGAACCAACATAGACATTGAGAATTTTGAAATTGTATATGCAATCGTACCTTTGTACCACTTAGGATCCAAAGATGGCGGGGGACATATCACCAAAATTCTACCATTGTCACTCTTACGCAAATACGGTAGTGCGGCCTGACACAATGAAAAGGAAGCACGAATATTCACCTCGTGAACAAGATCAAATCTCTTCAATGGAGTTTCATCAAATGGTGCAATAAATAGCGCTCCTGCATTGCAAATAACCGCATCAATTCCACCAAAGGAGTCCACACCTGTTTGTACGGCTGCGATGACATCCTCATCGTTTCGGACATCACAAACTGCGACTATTGCCTTTCCACCAGCTGATTCTACCTCTTCGGCCGTCTCTTTCAGTGAGCCCTTGCCATCATCAGACTCTAGTGTGCGTCCTAACAGAACAAGGTTGGCACCTTCTTCAGCAAAGCGTAGTGCCATGGCCCGGCCCAGTCCTCGACTGGCTCCACTAATCAGAACGGTTCGGCCATTCCAAGATTCGATTTCCGAGATTTGTTCAGAGCGTTCGAGTAGAACTGCGACGTGCTCTGTGTATTCAGCCATTGCATCTTCAGAAGATTTACCCTTTTGCTTCTTCCAAGCACGATATTTCGCTATTGCTGGTATGCCTCCGCTTATCGGAAGTCCACCGCTTACATCGCCTTCTGTGGCTTGTTTATACAATGAATATAGCATTAGTAGAGTCTTATCATCGGGCCGTGTACTGATGTTCAGTATTTCCTTTGCAGCCTTTTTAAAATTCTTCTCAATACTCACTAAATCAACTCCTATCACTCAGCCAACGCTCTAACAAATCCATCCGTGTAGTTGAATCAAACTCGGTTGAGTGCTTCAAATCCGAAATCAGATGGAACTCATTTTCACTGTTTCCCTTGAGGTATTTTCTCACCAAATTATAGTGCGATCTCCCAAGAGTATCATCAACTTTAGACTGAAGAGTAAGTACAGGAATGTTAGGTAGTCCGATTTGTGGAACTTTAGCATCCATAAATCGCAGCGGTAGGTCTGGGTGAATGCGCTTTGCTTCCTTGCGAATAATTCTGCGGATAAGGAAACGGCTTGGTTTCCATAACGGTCCCGCACGCATTTTTACGATCATTGGAATGGATGCTGCGGGTGATTCCAAAATTACAGATTCGAGTTGGTCGCCCCACCATCCAGACTTCTTGCTCGATAGTCTAAGAGCAAGGAATCCACCCATGGAATGACCATAGAAATGCACAGGAGGCGCTTCTTTGTATTCAGAAAGGATGCTGTCCATAAAAGCCTCAATATCAGCTGCGACTTTCAGTAATGTCCAATCTCTATTCAAATCACATCGACCATGACCACGCATGTCGATTCCTGCTACATCGAACCCCAGGTCACGTAAATGCAGTATCCTATTTTCGGCATAACCAACCGAGGATGAATATCCGTGCATGTACAGAATAAGTCCTTTCGTCTCACCTTTAGCAGGAAGAAAGTAACCCATTGGTTCACTTCCACCCCAGCCGGTAAATTCAATCATGCGCCAATCTGGATCTGAGATTTCATGGCCAAACCTTGATTCGATTTTGAAAAATGTAGTTAGTACCTTTGACTCGAAACCCAAATATGCGGCATTCAAACTTATTGAAATTGCAATTGTCCAGAACAAAATATTTACTAGAAATTGACTTTCTTGATGCCACAAAATAAATTCGAGAACAATTAGGAACCAAAGTATTGCCCATGGCACTGTTATTTTCCATTGTGAACTTCTAGAATAGGCTGCAGCGCCACGACTTACCGGGTATTGCATCTTCATTAAAACGCAGCCTCCGGATATGACATCAGATGCTTGTCTCCTGCCATAATTTTGGCAGCAAGTCCAGCGTTTTCAGGGTGTATTTCTGCAAAGAATACACGAGCGCTTGCAAGTTTTGCATCGTGGAAATCGGTTGCTGTACCTGCAGATTTAGCAGCTAGGCAAACCTTTGCCATTTTGGCCCAAAGGTAAGCGAGCATTGTATTTCCGAAATAGGTGCAATAATCAGTTGCTCCTGCTGCAAGGAAATGTGGATTTCCTGCACCTTCTGCCATGAGCAAAAGGGTTAGTTGTTGCAATCCTTTTACACTCTGGTGCAAGGGTTTGTTGAATTCCATCATGCCTTCAATCTCGCGATTCTCTTCAACGAATTCCAGCAATGGCCATAGCAAGTGACGAAGATTACGTCCAAAATTTTGGGTTACCTTGCGACCTACTAAATCGAGGGCTTGAATACCATTTGTTCCTTCCCAAATCGGTGCTATTCGTACATCACGATAGAATTGCTCTACACCGTATTCTGAACAATAACCTGCTCCGCCCATCACCTGAATTGATAATGATGCACTCTGACAACCAATATCGGTTGAGTAAGCTTTCATTACAGGAGTTAGGAGGGCGATTAATGCGCTGGCATTTTCCTTAGTTTTCTCGTCACCTTTCTTCATTTCATCGAGTAGAAGACCAATCCATGTCCCGAGCGCTCTTGTTCCTTCACAATTGACTTTGGCCTTTAGCAACATTCTACGAACATCTGGATGGACGAGAATGTTATCTGCAGGGGCATCGAGATCTTTCATTCCACGTAAGTCACGACCCTGTCGTCTATCGAGAGACCAGGCCAAAGCATTCTGATAAGCGATTTCTCCTAGACCTAACCCCATCATTCCAGTGGCAAGCCTTTCTCTATTCATCATCTCAAACATTTGGGACATGCCGGTATGGGGTTCTCCCATCAACCATCCTTTACTTGAATCGAAGTTTAATACGCAGGTAGGTGAGCCGTGAAGGCCCATCTTCTCTTCAATACCAGAGATTGAAGTACCGTTGATTTCCTCTGACAATCCCTCTCCTTCATCGAGGTATTTTGGTACTAGGAATAGAGAAATCCCCCTAGAACCCTCAGGGGCATCGGGTAGTTTTGCTAAGACCATGTGTACGATATTATCCGATAAATCGTGGTCACCTGCAGTGATGAAAATCTTTGTTCCAGTAATCAAAAATGAGCCATCATCTTGCGGCAGTGCCTTGGTCGAGATCATGCCTAAATCAGTTCCACAATGAGGTTCAGTTAAGCACATAGTTCCGCACCATTCACCGGAACCTATCCGGGTAGCATAGCGGTCTATATGTTCCTGTTGAGCATAGCCGGTGATGAGATCGTAAACACCCAAACTTAGAGCAGCGACTACTGATATCGCCATATTGCACGAAATCGCCGGTTCATCCATTGCATTGCGGAAGAAGAGTGGCAACTCCATGCCACCATGTTCTTCCTTGCACACTGCTTGTAGCCATCCGGATTCAACCGTTTGTTTCCATGCTTCTTTGAATCCAGGTGGAGAGATTACATTTCCATCTTTCAACTGAGAACCGATTTGGTCACCAACAATATTCGATGGTTTCCATACATCGGTTACGAATTGCGACCATTCTTCAGTCATCAAATCTATGAGTTCACGGTCTACTTGGTCATATCCTAAACGCTTGCATGCATCTACAACTTCGAAAACTTCGTGGAAGAGAAATCGATAATCTTCTAATGGAGCTCTGTACACTGTCATCATTACACCTCCTCAATTCCTCAATGGCTTACCTTTGGCCAACATATGTTCCATACGTGCTAGTGTGAGTTCATTGCGTGCTAGGCTTGCTATTGCCTTTCTTTCGAGCGCAAGTATGTCCTCTTCGCTCAGTTCATCAGTATGGTCGCATTCGCCACCAGTGAGTACTTTTGCTAGCTCTCCTACTACAGTCAAATCGTGTGGAGTAGCATGACCGGCTATGGCTAGGTCATTCAGTGCCATCTTTAGTGCTGCAAGACCAGAAGGGCCGGGGAGGTGGTAGACATTGGGACTAGGGGGTGAATAATCCTGGGCGAGTTCCAATAAGAAGGACTTGGCATCAGACATGACTCTGTCACGATTCATTGTGATGCGATCTCTTTTTCTTAGATATCCTAAATCCTTGGCTTGATGGGCTGATTTCGCGACCTTTGCCATGCCTATATTTTCGAAGGCTTGCATAGGAGCGGCCATTGGCCCCAATCCCACTAATTTCTCATCAGTAAGTCTTGCAAGCATTTCCTTACAACCGCCCCAGGCTGGTACGATTCCAACTCCTGCTTCAACAAGACCGATGTATGATTCCGAATGTGCGACTACTCCATCTGAGTGTAGGAGAATCTCACAGCCACCACCAAGGCACATCCCTGAAGCAGCCGATACAACAGGAACTTCAGCATACTTCAGAGCCTGATATGTGTCTTGGCCAAGAGCAATGAAATCCTCTAATGTACTCCATGCACCGAGATTTGCAGCGAATAATGCAAGTCCTAAGTTAGCGCCAGCACAGAAGTTTGCCGAGTCGTTTGCGATTAGTATTCCTTTCCACTCATCATCTTCAGAAAGATCGACAGCTGCTAGCAGAATCTCCATAATCAGTGGATCAAGCGCATTCATTTTGGAATGGAATTCGACTAATAGAACGCCATCGTTTGCATCCCATATGCTCGCAGAAGCATTTTTCCTAATGGGTTTGACACGACGGCGTTTGATGTCAGCAACAGTTGTAACTTCAGCACCAGTAAGGATTTCAATGAGTTCTCCAGAGAAATCCAATCGAGTAATTTCCCCTCCCTCTTGTCCATAGAACGAACCTCGCTCTGCAGCAAGTGCAAGGAAACTCGGAATTTCAATTCCAGCCGAAACCATCTCTCCTACTAGCCATTCAAGGCCAATGGAATCCATCATCTCAAAGGGACCCTTTTTCCAATTATAGCCAACTCTCATCGCACCATCGATAGCGGCGATATCCTCACTTACTTCGGGTACAAGAGAAGCAGCATAGGCAAAAGTATCGAGTAGTATTTCCTTGACGAAAGCCGCACCTTCGTCGGGGTGAGTCATTAGGCGCTTGAGTCCTTGTCGACCAATTTTAGCCGATGTGAATGCTGCCCGACGGTTAGCGGTATCATATGTGCCATCGACGAGGCTTCGGGCTTCTTTGATACGAGTTCCACCCTCGGTATTGAGTCTAAAGAATCCACCTTTACCCTTACGACCAGTATATCCTTCAGAGATCATTTTCTCAATGATATCTTCACCCTTACCAGCAATCTCGTGTAATGCATCCTCTGGAGGCAAGTTGTCGACCATGCTCTGTACTACAGCTGGGATAATATCGATACCAACCAAGTCCATCAAAGCAAAAACTCCAGTTTTTGGAAGTCCAATAGGACGGCCAAGCATTGCATCAGCCTGCTCGACAGTAAATCCATGGTCAAGGGTTGCAGCAATGGCTCGTTGAACAAAATATATGCCAAGACGGTTACCAATGAAACCTGGTGTATCATTGCAGAGGGTGACTCTTTTACCCAATCTTTCAGATGCGAAGATGCTCATTCTATGGTAAAGGTCCTCCACCACTTCCTCTCCGGCTACAATTTCCAAAAGAGGAAGATAGCGAGGGGGATTGAAGAAGTGCGTGATTAGAAATTTCGAGGCTAGAGAAGGACTCATACCATCGACAAGAGATGAGCGAGGAATGGTAGATGTATTTGATGATAGAATTACATTTTCTGATAAGTATTCTTCAATATTGGAATAGATGGTGTGTTTGATATCAAGACGTTCTACTACGACCTCGATTACCCAGTCTCTATCACCGAGAAGAGCAAGGTCGTCTTCGAGGTTAACAGGATGAATACGTTGCGAATTTGATGGATGCATCAGAACTTCCGGGTTGCTCTTTTTCATGCGTCCTATTGCATCACGAGCGATCATGGACCTATCTTCAGCTCCGTTTGGTACGATATCGTATAGCAGGACATCACAACCAGCATTTGCACAATGTGCAGCAATGCCTGCGCCCATTATTCCGCTTCCAATTACGGCGACCTTGTTGATGCCGCCGTTGTGTTGCATTTTGACGGATTTTTGCGGGGACTGTACTGCCAATGTCATTATTCCACCTTCCGTAGAATTGTGGCAATACCTTGTCCGCCACCTATGCACATAGTCGCCAGTGCAATCTTTGCATCCTTCTTGGCAAGTATAGTAGCAGCACGTCCAACGATTCTCGCACCACTAGCACCAAGTGGGTGACCAAGGGCAAGGGCTCCTCCATCGATATTGACCTTGGAAGCATCTAGGCCGAGTTCTTCAATCACTGCAAGAGATTGTGCAGCAAAAGCCTCGTTAAGTTCGATCACATCGATTTCTTCTAGGCTTAGGCCCGCCCTCATGAGTGCTTTTTGGGTGGCGCTTACAGGACCGATACCCATTATCTCAGGAGAGCAACCAGAGACTGCAGTAGATTCTATCGAGGCAAGAATATCTAGTCCTTGTGCAATTGCGAACTCTTTGTCACACACAAGAACGAATGCAGCTCCATCAGTTAGTGGAGAAGAGGTCCCTGCAGTCACACTACCATCGGATTTGAAGGCTGGTTTTAGCCTGGCTAATGAATTCGAATTCGAATCAGAACGGATACAACCATCCGTTGAAACCTCGCCGCTATTGGTGGTAATTGGAATGATTACATCACTGAAGTCAGCATTCGCAGCTCTGCGATGACTTTCAACAGCAAAATTCTCTTGAGTTCCACGTTCGATTTCATAGATGGCAGCAAGATTCTCCGCAGTCAGTCCCATGTTGGTATAGGCCTCAGGCATTTCAGTGGCTAGCCTTGGATTAGGCATTGGATTGAATCCAGACATTGGGATTCTGGTCATCGATTCAACTCCTCCAGCGATGAACGCATCACCAGCACCCATTGCTATTCGTCCTGCAGCATCATGAATCGCTTGCATAGAAGACCCACAAAAACGATTGATAGTGACACCAGCTACAGAATGAGGTAAGTCAGAAAGGAATGAAAGCATTCTCGCCAAATTGAATCCTTGCTCCGCTTCAGGAAAAGCGCAACCAAGGATAATATCCTCAATCAAGTTTGCATCTAATCCAGTTTTATCGATTAGACCTTTGATTACCTCGGCAGCGATATCATCTGGTCGTGAACCGGACAAAGCACCTTTCTTGGCAGGAGTGAAGGGGGATCGGGAAAACCCACAAATTACAGCAGTCATAACACCACATAGTGGTGTAATAATTAAACCGTCCAGTATCCATTACAACACTTAATGTCTGATGATACAGTCTAGCAATGAAAAATACATTACCAAACCACACCTTTGAGAACCCACGCCCCTTGGGCCTTCCATGGCAAAACTACTGATGATAACCGCGACTTCGGGAAGTAACCGTGAATTAGCTGACAAATTTGCTGAGGCAGCAGAGGGTATGGGTCACGATTCTGATGTTCTTGATCTTGCAGAAGTAGATATGCCAATGTTCACCGTTGCAAGGTCTAAGTCGCTCGATGTCGTTCCAGGAATGGCTGAACTCAAGGAAAAGATGCAAGCCGCAGATTCGTGGGTAGTAGTCGCTCCCGAATACAATGGTTCAATGCCTCCAACTCTCAACAATGCTCTTGCTTGGCTCAGTACCGATTGGCAAGATTTCCGTGCGCTATTCAATCGGCGCAAGGTCGGATTAGCCACCCATAGTGGCGGTGGCGGTGCTCATGTCATTATGGCAATGCGTCAGCAATTCTCCTATCTTGGTTCAATCGTCATCGGTCGAAATCTAGTTTCAAACAAGGATAAAGAAGCGAATCCAGAAACTATCGAGGATATGATTCAGCAACTTGCTGAATGAATAATTTCATTGATTCAAAGGATTGGACCGAGGTTTACTCCGACGCCAAGTACGATACTCGATGCGATTACAATAAGCACATTGTCATCGATTGGCCCAAACTCATAACGCTCTACAAAAGAGGCAACGGCGCCGGAAAGTGCGCCCCATAGCGGAATAGATGGCACAGCATTTAGTCCGATGAACCAACCTAGTGGTAGGCACAAAATAGCCATGCCGAGATTACCCCATGCACTCTTGGTTCGCTTTGCAAACATCTTGTTGCGAATAATCCCGGTAACTCCATCTCCATAGGCCATGAAGAGTGCAGGTAGTATTGCAAGCCAAGCATCATCGAAGTAATGCCATAGTACGAATACAGAAATTCCCAACATGAATGCAAATGTTGCATCATTCATGTTCTGCTTAGTTTGCATCCACCACAGTCGCCTATCGGTCATATGGGCAGCAGCTAGGCCTGCAGCCCCTAGAAGTCCCCCTAATAGTGGATAGATTGGATCGCTGAACACTATTGGACACATGATTAGAGGAACTCCGCCCGCCACCATATGGGCGATTTTTCGATTGTAGTAAACCGCAACCATGTTCTCACAGCCCTTCGACATAAGGTAGGCGTGGAATGGTTTGATTGCCATCACAATGACGAATGCCCAAGCGCCAAGTGCGAAGAACCACAGTATCTGAGAATCGATAGGTTCGACAAGTGCCATGGCTGTCGGAATATGCTACAGTGCATAATGGTGCCCTCGATGAGAATGTTGATTTCCTACGGCGGAAACGACCAGTTATGCCACACACCTTGTGGGTAATCAAAACGACGTTGCCAAAGAGTTGGCTTGAAGCAGAAGTTGGCTCATTTGCCCAATCTTTGCTAGAATCTGGTGCTGCATGTATCCATCATCATCTGATAACTTCAACCTATACCTGGGAGGATAAGATCCAATCTGAACAAGAGTGGGCGGTTGAAATCAAAGTGTCAAAGGCCAACAAAAATGAGGTCTTAGAAAAACTTGAGAATACCCATCCATACGATGTACCACAAATCATTGTTCAAGAATGCGTATCGTCCGATTCCTATGGCGAATGGGTCGATTCACAATAGACGAAAACTGAATCAAGTGCTCGTACCGGGATTTGAACCCGGGTCGAAGCCTCGAGAGGGCTTCATGATGGGCCACTACACTATACGAGCGACAGCCTGCCGACCTGTCACCGGTATTTATTCTGAACGGAGATGACGCCTTCACATTCAGTGTATGGTGAAAGTGAAACCATCCCCGCAGTACGTCTTTTGTCCACCTTCACTTTTACCTACCAGTGTGCATCTTTTCTTGATATAGGCGGCAGTGTGAACTCGATTCATGAACCCAAACACACGCTTCTCGGATCTAACTCCGAGCGGTTCAGTACAGAGCCGATACACACGATATGAAACACACATCACCTCGAGTGATGGTAGTAATGACTGGATTCCAATGAAGGTCGTTAACTCGAATACCTGGGCAAGTCTTGTCCGCAGAGCACGAGGTGAGGCACAATGAGTCGCACAGGACGCTTGCGAAGTGAGATTGAAACCTTCCTCACCACTAAGGGGCAGCGCAATACCAGCGAGATCCTTGAGCACGTAAACAAGCGCTTCCGTTGGGGAGCTACCATGAACCAGGTCGGAAATGTCCTCGCACGTGATTCCCGCTTCATCAAAGCGGGATTTGCAGAAGGCACCACTGTTGCAGGCTTCCGTGAAAGGGTCTGCATCTGGGCGCTAGCAGCGAACTGACCATGTACCCGCCCCTCTCCACACGGTTTGATGTGGCGTGAGGTAGTCGAGCTTGCCCGAGTCAAGAACATCGCACTTGCTGCGATTACCGTACCACTTGGTGCGCACCTTGGATTGGAGGGCCAGTGGGATTCAAACTCACTTGGTCTAGTAGCTTTGCAGACAGCATCTGTTGGATGCTTCATCGTAGCAGGTAATATCTTCAATGATGTATCAGATTGCGCTATAGATAAAGTTGCTAAGCCAGATAAGCCAATTCCATCAGGCAGGATATCTATCACCCAAGCCAAGCATTTAGCTATCGAATTTTCACTGCTTTCACTAGTGTTGATGGGCATAGGAGCATACCTATCTTCTGACCCGATTGCAATAATTGCAATTTGGAGTATTGCAAGCATTCTGATGTACACATATGACATGGGACTTCAAACAAAGAAGATGGGGTTTGCAGGAAATATAGCGATATCATTGATGGTTGGAGCCGTAATGCTCTACGGCGCTGCAACTATTGGCAAAGTGAATACACCTCTTGCATTCTATGCAGCAGGGGTCGCCTTCTTTGCAAACCTTGGACGTGAGATAATCAAGGATTGCGAAGATATGGAAAGCGACAAAGATCGCAATACTCTACCAATGCGAGTTGGTTTGGCTAAGGCAAGGATGTTTGGTTATGTTTCACTTCTCTGCGCCCTTATCGTCTTGTATCTCCCACATTGGTTAGGTCCATTGGAATTCGACCAACTTCTATTCCAAGCACCGGCGATGCTGGCTTTGATTACAACAAATGGTCCGCTTCAGAAGGGCGAAGACCATGCTGCACAACAAAGAGTACGTGTTGGGATGTTACTCGGGCTACTCGGATTTGCCGCCGCAGTCAGCATGTAGTGATTACAAGCCAACGCCCATCATATCGCCCATAGCAGCCCATGCGCCGTCATCGACGAGGTAGGTTAGCAGGCTCATCTGTGCCCACATTCTATTTTCGGCTTGGTCGAAAACGATAGACTGTTCGTGGTCCATCACCTCATCAGTGACTTCCTCGCCACGATGTGCTGGTAGACAATGCATGAATCTCCAACCCTTGTCAGCACCAGATAGCAAGTCCATATTGACCTGGAATCCATCGAATTCAGCCAACTTGTCTTCCATATGTTCCTCTCCCATGGAGACGAATACATCGGTATAGATGACATGCGCATCTGCCACTGCTTCTAGCGGGTCATTTGTCTCAGTCATTGTACAACCATTGGCTGCAGCCAGTTCTTGTGCACGCTCGATGACATCAGCATCAGCCTCATATCCCGCGGGATATGCATAATGGCAATCAATTCCGAGCATTGCACATGCTAACATTAGATCGTGAAGTACATTATTTCCATCTCCAACCCAAGCCACCTTGAGTCCCGCTTTGTTGGGGAAGTGTTCGAGAATCGTCATCAAATCCGCAGCGGCTTGGCACGGATGGTGTTTGTACGAAAGTGCATTGAGAACAGGGACACTGCTGTTTGCGGCTAATTCAGCCACATCTTCATGACCGTAGCATCGGTATGTGATGGCATCGAGGAATCTTGACAATACTTGGGCAGTATCGGCAATCGACTCAGATTTACCGAGTTGAATATCGTTCTTCAGTAAAGTGAGGGGGTATCCCCCTAGGCGATTGATTCCCACTTCAAAGGAAACACGAGTACGTGTGCTTGGCTTCTCATAGATACTTCCAACAGTCATTGTATCAAGTGGCATGAAGCTCATTGCAATTTCATCACCCGACTTCCACAGTCGCTTGAATTCAATTGCCCATTGCAGGATATCTGCGAAATCATCGGCTACGTCATCGATAGCAAGAAGATGCTCTGCCATGTTATTTGGCCTGTAGGGACGGTTGAAAGACCAATCGGTCAAACAGATCAGTTCTTCTCGTGCTCAATATCGGCTGCAAATCCATCACGTGCATCGCTCATGCCACCAAATAATGCCTGTGCAAAGGTAAGGATGTCAGCTAGACCTTCTTCGGTTTCGCTACTCATAGGAGTAAGTCCAGGTGTCTGGCTAAATTGCTGCATCATTCGCAGTTGGTTGATTGCGAATTCTGTTCTTTGGCCACCTGCTTCATCATAAAGAGCCATTTCGAGAATCTCTAATCTCTCTGACCATTCGATAATCTTCTCCAATTCTTCCTCATCGAGCAAATCTGACTTCGAAAGGAAATTCTTGGTTGGAAGGCCAAGGCGGAACTCGACAATGCTCGACAAGAGCATCTGCGAAACGAATCCAGAAGGACTGCGTGAAAGCATTGGGTCGAATAAGTAGATAATTGCGGCTTGGTCCCTGCCTAATACTTCGATCATATGGGAAGATGCTTCACGGAATGCGAATAGTTCGACCTGTCCCGGCGTATCAACAATCATCAATTCACCCGATAGTGCGTGTAATTCGTCAGCAATATCAAGCGCCTGAGCCGCCAGTAAATCCGCAGCGAGAATCTGTGCACCATTTGGTCCAAGGTCATATTCTGTCATCACTTCAGTCAAGGAAATTAGGTCCCGTACATCAAATTCAGCATCGTAGTGGACTCTTTCTGCTCCAGGATCGAGGTTTACTGCGATTGATTCGGTCTCTAGAAATCTACTCCAACGCTGGAATGCTGTGACTAGAGAGGACTTACCTGCGCCGGCAGTTCCGACAATGAAAATCACGGGTGGAGATGAGGAGTCTAATCCGACCATGTTCTGCGGGCTCGGTCAATCATTCTTCAACCTGCCGTCGACCTTGCATCCAAGGTCTACATCATGAGATTATGCGCACAATCGTTATACGCTTGTCGGCAATGGCTTGGATGCCGCCATCGCGGCAGTATAAAGGAGGCATAAAAATGAGCGACGAGAACCCGAATGCACCACCACCACCACCCGGAATGCCACCAGCACCACCAGGTATGCCTCCAGCACCACCCGGTATGCCACCGGCTCCTCCAGGTATGCCACCTGCACCACCGGGTATGCCTGCGGCACCACCGGGTATGCCTCCAGCACCACCGGGTATGCCTCCAGCACCACCGGGTATGCCTCCGGCACCACCGGGTATGGCGCCTCCTCCACTTGCAGCTCCAGAGATGCCACCTGCTCCTCCAGAGATGCCTCCGGCACCACCGGGTATGCCACCAGCTCCTCCAGAGATGCCACCTGCTCCTCCAGAGATGCCTCCGGCACCACCGGGTATGCCACCGGCACCACCGGGTATGCCACCAGCACCACCTGGTATGCCACCAGCACCACCTGGTATGCCACCAGCACCACCTGGTATGCCTCCAG
>JASLKC010000013.1 GCA_030747785.1 Candidatus Poseidoniaceae archaeon
GCAAACGCTTTGTTTGAAATTGCGTCCATTTCATCATCTGAACCCATGTGGGGAAGAAGAGAATTGTAAAACACGCCAGCTCCATTCAATCCAATCTTTGCGACGATGAACCAAATAAGAATCCAAATCCATTGGTAAGATACGCTCATCATTGGCGCGAAGGCGAGAAGGATTGTCGAACCGGCACCGATGAAGGTAAGGATTCTCAACCACCACGTCTTAATCATCCTTCTATCAGCAATGACTCCAAACGCTGGTGACAAAATTGCGACGATAAAGGCACCTGCAGCTACTGACAGTGATAGATATTGATCAGCAGCAACCTCAACTCCAAGAAATGAACCTGTCAACCCGTTTGCTTTGAGGAATAGGTAAGTGAACCACGCAGGCATAATCGCTGTTGTAACCGATGTCTCAAATGCGCTCTTACCCCAGTCGTAGAAACAGTAACCTCTGACACGATTGTCTTCTGCCATAATTGACGACCCTCATGTTCGCTTATGATGGTTGGCCCGGCAACATGAACTGGGCCATCATTCAAAAGAGGATGCCGTTTTTCCGTGCCATGGCATGGGTACAACCACCTGAGAACACCCATGCCTCACTCGTTGAAGCGATTAACCGCCTTGACGGAGTAGAATTTGATCTCAGGCTCACGAGTGATGATAGGTTGATTATTCATCATGATGACCATGTTTCAGTTCCAAAAGATATGCTTGAAGGACGTTCATCATTTCTTGAACATTGGACACATGACGAATTAGTAGAACTTGGTTTCGCCTCATTTGATGCATTGATGTCTGACAAGGAATGGTTGATTCCATGGCAAGAACATTCGAAGGCGGTTTGTCTTGAGATAAAGCGGCCACATCCGATTATTGCAAAAGATCCGCATAAAAATATGAGCAGAGTCATGCAACTTGCAAGCGATTTGGTTGATGAGGCTGAGATTCCTGATACAAGCGCTGTATTCTATGCCTTCCATCGCGGAATGGATAAAGTTGCACGGGACTCAGGTTCAACTCGCCCGTGGTCTCGTTTACTTCCGCTTGTTCCAAGGCGCGGCTCACACAATGGTAAGAGGCTACGAGCCCTTCCAGAATTTGTATTGAATTCTTTTGCACGCTTAATGAAAAAGCAACAGAATGCAGGTTCGCCAATGATGCCTTGTGCAATCGAATATTTTTCAACTTGGAGTCGATTTGCGCACTTTGGATTACCTGTTGGATTACATGGTTCTGCCAAGAAGAGGCTTATGCGAATCAAAGGAGATTATCCTGTCTATGTATGGCCAGGCCCTCTTCACCTTGAGCGAGATCTTATCGAGGCTGAATGTTCAGTATTAACGGATTTTGCTGAGCCTGGCCTTGTATTACCAAATGGCGCATTGCGTTGGGATAGGCCGGCAACAATGCCGCTTACTGATGAGCAATGGCAAGGTCTTGCCAAAGGAATACTTCCTGAAGATGTTACTCCTTGGCATGAAATTAGCGATGAGACACTACCATGGAATGCTGCCCGTTTGATAGGTCATCGTGGTCTTGGAAAAACTCCGCGACCAGTGCTCAATCCAAATGTCTGAGGCTTTGTTCTTCAGCGATGTACTTTGGTCGATAAATTGGGACACCTTTACCGCCGCGCATCACAGTTCGTTCGTCAATGATTTGTGCACCAATTCCAGCAACTCTTGCCCAGCCGAAGAAAGTAGTATAGTATTCAGCCTTCGATAATCCAACGAAATTTAGCAAAGTACCACTTGCGATATCGACATTCGCATTTGGATTGCGAATCTTTGGATTTTCAGAAAGAACTCTTGGTGCTACTTCACGAAGAACTCTGATAGTTCGGAAGTACTCATCATCAGGACAAATTTCCTCTCCTAGGGCGAATTGTGCAGCGGCTCTCGGATCTTCAGAACGTAGTACAGCATGCCCGAATCCGAAAACTGGGCGCTTTGCTTCGAGTTCACCTCGCACAAATCTTTCAACTTCAGCAGGGTCTGAAGTTCCAATTCGCTTGACGAATTCAAAGCAAGATTGGTTCGCTCTTCCGTGTAATGGTCCACTCAAAGCATTCATCGCTCCTGCTAATGATGCAAATACGCTAGCGTGACCGCTTGCGACAGCTTTGCCAGCAAAGGTAGAGAGGTTACCGCCACCATGGTCCATGTGCAGTACTAAGTAAGTCGAAAGGATTCGATTCATTACTGCCTTGTCAACATCTTGCAAGTCTAGAGTATGAGTGAATCGGCCGACTAGAGGGAGGTTTAGGTCATCATCGGGAATGCCTTCGGTTCGACCTTCTCGGTAGCGGAAGATAAGCCCCATCAGTCTTGGCATTTGCGCGGTTAAATTGAGTGCATCATCAGACCAGTTCCCTGTGCCGGAGAGCATCCCTAAGGTGTGGATTCCAATCGATAACCAATCCATAGGATGGCCATTTCTTGGTAGACTTGCAAGGACTTCTTCTATACCGGGAGGAATCGCTCCACGGGATTGTAGATCCTTACGGAATGATACCGATTGTTCGAGAGTTGGTAATTCCTTGTTGTATAGGAGGTAGATGACATCCTCAGGAGCGAGCATAGCCAATTCTCCAATTGGGTATCCGCAATAGTGCACTCCTTCATCAGGAGTGACGAAAGATGTACGGCAGGTACCAACTGGTACACCGCGTAATCCGGAATTGAGGTGTGCAGTAGTTAATTCCAGTAAGGATTCAGGCTCGCCAGACAATCTCAATTCACCCCTCGGACGGATGGAGATGCCGCTTCGGTATAAGGGCGACGCAGGTTTGAGATGAACCAGCAGGTATAGGTGTGTTTTCCAACACTTAGTGTGCCGGACTGTCAGGCCGCGTTAAGATATATTCCTTACCTTTTACGAACTGGCCAACTACGAAATCCCCTGCTGGCATCTCTATCTTCGAGGATTTTTGTACGGATTGTATTCCCATCGATGATAAAAGCCTCTTCTGCAGATAGACCTGGACATTCATCAACAGTTTTCTCCCATGACCTATCAGAGCGCAAATTTTCAGCCCAAAATGGATAGGCACGACACTGGACAGGTCTTGCCTCATATGTGGAGCATCGTTTTTCCTCATCGAGGTAGATGCAAATGTCAGTAATGGGGTCTGAGTTCAGAACCCAACGCCCGTCAATTGTCTGGCGACAATCGCGCATCAACCATTCTTCTACCTCTAGCCCATGATGCTTCGACATAATGACAGCATCTTCTGGCCGGAGGTACACAATTCCTCCAGGCTCATCACAGCACTTACCACAATCAGGCTGGCAAGTAAATGGGATGCCAGCCATCCACCAAGGCGCACTCATTCAGATTCCTCAATCGGAGCAAGAACTTTGACCGGCCTTACCACGGAAAATACAGGGTCTTGTTCGAGGAGTTCATTGAGTCCAACTTCACTCGCATCAATGTTCCATTCACCTTCAGGGGTGTATTCATCGAGCCCTTCGAGTTCTGCTTCGACATTTCGGAGTTGGTCAGCAATATCGATTAATTCTTCAACATCGGCATTTTGACTTCTTTGTGCGAGTTCAAACATAACTTCTTCGAGTTTTGCAAGGCGTATTTTTTCCTCTTCATGTTTGCGAGACATATCTGCGAACATTTCTTCGGCCATATTGCCTATTCCTGCAGTAGTTTCTCTCACTCTCAAGCTATCATATCCCGATAGAGATTCAGATCTATCAACAAGGAATTCATCGGCTTCATCAACAGTCAAGGTAGTATCGACATGTGGAGTTAATGCGTCGCTAGTTAGCCTTTCATGAAGTTCGTCCATCCTTCCAAGGGCGATGTTTGGAGGCTCCCAATCATCTTCTTCCTCAGGTAGTGGTGAATAGAGTTCAACTCCTGAAAGGTCACTTGTGGTGTAGACGTGGTCCAGTGCATCACCAACTACCTTGCTGGCTAGTTCTTCGATATTCTCTCGATCAATTCGTCGGTCTGCATCAATTGGTTTCAGATTCCGGTCTTCAATAATGGCAGTAATATCCTCTGCATCAAGAACCTCTTCTCCAGTAGAGATAACCAATGCTACCTTTTCAAAGAGGGAATCAACATTTCTCCAGCTACCATCACTATGCATCACTATACGTGCTAACATTGAATCACCGAGCAATAGTGCTCTTCCAGAACTGGCTCTGCGAAGATGTGTAACGAGACTTGCATTACTAGGAGGAATCATGGCGATTACTGTGGCAGCACTCAATAGTTGAGACATGCTATTTGCTTCCCATTCAGAAGGTGCACTATTTGCTGTGGCAACAACCTGAACACCGAGATTTAGTGCTAAGTCGATCATCAGTCCCAATTCACTGGCCAATTGTCCAGTTGCAAGATGAATGTCATCGATGGCGACTAACTTCGCATGCTCCATCGCCTCTTGCCAGCCTCGAGGGAGGGAATCTCTGCCAATCAATGTGGTCAATTGAATCAGGTGCACATTGCCATCCGCTCTTCGCAGCATTCCTTGGGCTGTAGCACTTAGCAAGTGAGAACCTCCTCCTCCAGTTTCAGAAGTGATTAGAAGTGGATTCAAATTACTTCCAGGGGCCTCAATTATCCTTTCACAGGCCATTGATGCACGTACATTTTCTTCAACAACATGCCAATCTTGCCAAGTATTGTGTGTTGAAATTCGTAGACAGGGCGGCCATTCTGGAATAAAGGACACTTGGGATTTCATGTCCTCAAAGGAATTGGAAGCAAATCCGCGTTGCTCATTGAGTATGTTAGACCAAACTGGACTACCATCATCCATCAAACCAAATGAATCACCTAATTCATCAGCATTTGTGGGTGGGGGGACATTTCTTTCTCTAAGTCCTCGTAACCTTTCAGTTGCAATACTTGCCAAAGAAGCGGTTTCGAAAGATTCCAATTCAATACTTGGCTTCCACTTTTCGGTACCGAGAATTGAATCTGCGATGCCATCGAATACAGGGCGAATTCTAACCCCGGTTCTAGAGATTAAGTTGCCATCTCTATTATCTTCGACATGTGTAACCCCTCTCAGTGTATTCAACTTAGAAAGAGACCGCCGTCCGTCCCCATCCTTCCTGTTCAAGGTATTGCGCGCATTGGAAAGTGCAAGGCGAAGCCGGTCTGTTCTATTAGCGGTCAATTGCTACCCTCCTCTGGAATTTTCCAATTTCTTAGTTCAGCATCGATATCGATTTTCCGTTGCGGGATACTCGAGCTCTGTGAGCGTTTCGAGGTTTTCCCATCACTTCTGTTATCATGTGATTCGCGAGGACTTGCGAGAGCTACCCCATCCTTTCTTGTTGCAGCAGCCTCGAGCGGTTTGGGTATATCAGAAGTTTCTGGGAGATTTGGATTCCTACTGAATGATGGCTGACGAATGAGATCGGAAAGTTCGGTAGGAATCAATTCAGGAATCTCATTAAATTCGCCGGTTCTACCATCACCAAATGATTCTGAACTAACTTCCAGTTCAGGCATCTCAGCACTGATTTCATTTCCACTCATCGCCGAAATAGATGATTTTGCCACATCACCATCACTTAGGACTGGTGGGCTGGAAGACTTGCGCCTGCTAACACGTTGCGCCTGTCTTGGCGGCCGAGGTGGCAGAGGTTCAGCATCCTTCACAGCATCTTGCAATTGTTCTTCCACGATGATGATTTCCTCGATTGAGGCTTCTTCAACGACAATCTCAGGCTCAGGGATAGAAATCGTCATCACTTCTGGAGCCTCGATTTCAGTTGGCTCTAGTTGTGGTGGTAGCGTTGCCTCGATATGTTTCTCGAGCCGTAACAGTTCTTCTTCATTGAGTGCTGCAAGTAGTGGATGGTCAAGCAAAATATCGCTTTGTTCTAACCAAGATTCGATTAATTCTTTGGCGATGCTAGGTGCAACGCGTGAAATACTACTCGAGTCTGTGGATTTGAAAGCACCGAGGTCGGCGGTCATCAGTAAGCAATGGTCCTCCATTCGAATAATGTCACAAAGGTCTCTCAACATTGCTAGCATTTCATCCAATCCACAAGTAGCGGCGAGATATTCTAAGCCTTCGAGCATAATTACTGCTCTAATATTGCCTTCAAGGAATCCCCTTATTGTACCCATTATCGCTTCCAACTCAACGAATTGTACTCCCTCGTCATCATTTTGTGATAATGTGAGGCAAGAATTGGAATCGATTGAATGAGTTACTACTAATTCCTCTCGGCGAATTCTGCTCATTACAAGCAAAGGTCTTCCATGCTTTGAGAGGGCTGAAGCAAGACTGAACATTGAATTGCCATCTGCATCATTGAGCAAGTGTACTGCTCCAGGTCTCAACATTTGGCTAGTACCCGCTGCTCTTACTCTCATTGCAGCAGCCTGTCTTTGGATGAATTCTGGAGCTTCTTCAGATGGTTTGATTTCTGGAAGTCGAGAAGACCTCGTCCAACCACGTGAACGCGTTTCAATATCTTGCCACCATTTGCCTGCTTGACCTTCTTCTGGAGATTCAACTTCGATTAATGAATTTGGATGCAGATCAAGGATTTTCGCCATGTTCACGCCTTCTACAACTTGCATTCGACAATCAAGTTCCAAGGAGTCGGTTTCAATCTCAAGCAAGGCTTCAAGGCCTTCGATTATCGCCTTCTCTTCGTGGATTGCTGCAACGAATGCACCATTATTGATTAGAACTTGCCCAACCCTTGGAATTGAATCAGAAGGAGTGCGTTCTAGGCGAATATATCCGGTAGAAGATAACTTTGCCATTTCTGCCACAAGGCTGGAGAGAATACCTGCGCCACCCCGCCTCTCTTGGACAACATGACCCTGAATCAACTCGACCATGTGCACCCCTACGGGGTGGCTTGGTCCTCCCACCCTTCTTGAATGATGGGGGTGCTTTACAGTTAGTGGCGACGGTTTGATGTCCTTGTCAGTGGTGGCGCATACATGGAGCCGCCAAAAGGCATGATTCCGTTCAGGTTGACTCCAATTGGTCAGGAACAAATCAAGAGTACATTGACTAGCACTTTGCCATTTGTGGTAACGGGAGTTTTGTTATGTGTCTCTTCATTAATTTGGAATGGTAAATTAGCAATATTAGGATTGCTAATAATGGCCTTTTCTTCTTCGTCATTTTGGAAAGCAAAAATGTTGATGGATACACCTCTAGCTGTGAATCTAAATCATCCATTTATGGATTCTGGTGCTGCAGGAACTTCTGAAGCAATGATTCGAGTTGATGGCGACTGGAAAGATGCTGGCATATATCGGCTGAAACTTGCAAAGGATCCATTGGGATGGGCTCTTCACCGAATCGACGACGATTTTACCCTCTGCAGTCGATGGGATACGCGGCGTAGCAAAAGAATTCTGCAAATGTGGATTATTATCATCAATCAAGCGATTTCTTTCAATAATACGATCAACGATAGTCACGATGAATTTGAAGATGCTAGAGAAAGAGAATCACAGAGCAGTGACCTTCTCGAAAGAGAATGGCTCGAGAATGAGGAAATAGAGGTCCAAGGGCCGATTTCACGAATATTCTCATCAGACTGACAAAACAACGCAAGTGAAGTATCTGACACCGTACCTTCAAGAGGTGTATGCAACGCCCTACTGGTGATGAACACTGTTGAATCGTGGGAGAATCGAGTTTCAAAACTCGATCCTGCTCATGCTGAAGTTATTACCGGGGGGGGGCTCTCGAAGAGGTTTTCACGTCTTCCATTATGGCTCTCCCATCCAGCAAATATCTCGGCATTTTACGGGTTGCTAGTCTCGTTAGCGCTAATTCTTCCTTATGGATTTGGGCCACAGGAGCAATGGGGTGCACTATGGATACTTCATGCATCCTTACTGATTCTTGCATGCCTTGTTCTTGGCATGATTAGCCGACTCATGTCAGTTTTCTTCAAACGAATGCCAGTTGCTCCATGGCGCAAAATACTCTATCCAATGCCATTTGTTGGTTTCGGGTGTTTCACTTTGTCCGAAGTCGGGTTATTTTCGATTCCTTCCATAATTCCATGGACATTGATTCTACTGCCCGGTCCGCTTTATGTTCATCTTTCATGGGCTCCACGTTGGAGGTTACTATGTATGATTGAAGATGAAGTAGACCCATTCCCTGGAATGGATGTAGAAGAGAAAACAGATGAAATGAGTTCCAAGTCACTCTCTGGCGAGGATGAGCAACTCCTCGAAGTCGTTGAAGAATTCGATTCTGAGGAATGAATCTCAAATGAGGCCAATTTTTTGGCCTGCACCCTCAAATATTCTCAGGACTTCATCGATATCATCTCTTGTCAATCCCGCCGACATTTGAGTTCGAACTCGGGCCTTATCTCTTGCAACCATTGGGAATACAATTGCTCCGGCCATCACACCTTGTTCTAGCATTGCAGCAGAAAGTGCCTTTGCAGTACTAGATTCTCCACACATGACTGGAATGATTGGTGTTGTTGAAACGCCAGTATCAAATCCAAGCGATTGCATTTCACCACGGAAAAATTCGGTATTTTCCCAAAGACGAGCATGGTGTTCTGGCTCATCCATCAATACCTCTACTGCTGCCTTTTGGGCTGCTGCAACACCAGGTGGTTGTGAGCCTGAAAGCAGCCATGAGCGTGAATGATTTAGAGCGTGGGTGCGTACAATCTCCTTGCCGGCAACGATGCCGCCTTGGACACCTAGGGCTTTGGAAAATGAGCCGATTTCAAAATCGACTCGTCCTTGCAAACCAAAGTGATCGACAATCCCTCTACCTCCTTCGCCAAGAACTCCTTCCCCATGACAATCGTCAACGTAGACCATCGCATTATGTTCCTCAGCTAAACTTGTAATTTCATCGAGAGGGCTGATGTCACCATCCATCGAAAAGACACCATCAACGATAACCAACTTCCTCTTAGCGTCCTTATTGTCATTGAGAACTGCTTCAAGAGCACCAACGTCATTGTGTGAGAATACACCTCTCTGAGCCTTTGTTAGTCTCACTCCATCGATTATTGAACCGTGGTTTAATTCATCAGAAATAATGATGTCATCCTTGCCGGTAACCAATGTTGGAATGAGGCCAACATTTGCAGTATATCCTGCAGAGTAAATCAATGAAGATTCGACCTTCTTGAAATCCGCAACCTTCCTCTCTGCTTCGAGATGAATGTCCATCGTTCCAGCAATCGCTCTCACCGAGCCACTTCCCGCTCCATATGTGCGTGTAGCTTCAATCGCAGCCTCAACCACACGCGGGTGCGTTGTGAGGTTGAGATAATTATTTGCTGAGAGCATAATAGTTGGTTTTCCATCCATAATACAGCGTGCTGAATTGGACCCCTCAAGTGTTGGAGGTTGCCAAAGTAATGACTGCTCATCCAGCTCCCGGAATCTCGCATCCATCCATGAAAGGTCTCCCGCCATGTTTCGATGAAGCAATAGGGGATAAATGGGGTTTCTGTTCACAACAGAACAGTCATGAAGAGGATAGGGGTGGGCCAGCCATGCGCTTGTCGGGAGTTGTGGCGTCGGGTCTTGGACGTGCGCATGTATTCATGGCGCAGCACCATTATCAGGACCAATTCAAAGCATTGCTCGGGATGACTGCATGGCCTGGAACACTCAATGTCAAGGTAGAAGGCGACCCACTCGAAAAATATCGCAAATTACGAGTTACAGCTGGTCTAGACGAGGGTGAAGAAAGCGAAGCAGATTCATACCGAATCAAAGGATTCGACCGTGATGGAGTATCCTTCGGTGGAGCTACTGCTTTTCTTGCAGTGCTGGAAGCGCATCACCAATCAATAGATTGTGCAATCCTAATTCCTGATTTGACTAGGCACGATGATGTGGTCGAGATTATTGCAGGTATTTTCCTTAGAGAATCCTGCGACCTTGAGGATGGCGATGAAGTCAGTATTTACCTTCGATAAGGTCGAATTGGCGAATAAGAATCTCTTTTTGTTGCTGGCGACACAAATCCTGCCAACGGCGGCTAGAGTGATCGGGTAAGGGAATAATTGCATCCTCACTCTCAATGTCTAGAATATCATCCCATTCTACCGACCACAATATCAGCCAATCCGGTTCCGATAACCCAAGGTCGATTTCAACACCAGGAGTGTCTCTCGCTTCAAGCACTCTTTCAACAGAATGGTATCCGTTACAGATTGCGAGCAGCGCGTTTGCTATTCGGCGAACTTGATTCCAGACAAAGGCCTCACCGATTATTTCGAAACCTACAATGCGTCCTTCACTTGTCCATGGACGACACGACTCAACGACTCTTTGAGTAGTACGCCCAGGCTCCCGACGGCAGAAATTAGCCCAATCATGTTCACCTTCGAATAACGCGCACCAATTAATGAAATCATCAAGAGATGGCTCAACCCATCCCTCCATACATTCCATTCGGTATCGGTATGTGCGGCGTAATGCCCGACGTGGACTCCAATCATCGGCTACGCGCCTAGCATCGATTAATGCAATACTATCGGGGATTTGATGTCCTACTGCTTTGATGAATCCACTTTCCCCCATTGCATTCCATCGATTCTCATCGATGTCGATATAACCGCCATTCAATCGAACATGAACGCCGGAATCGGTTCTGCTTGCCATGGCGACAGGAATTCGCTCATTTGTCCATTTGAGTTTCTTTTTGAAAACATGCATGAATGCTCCTTGAACAGTGGGAACATCCGGTTGAACTTGACTACCGTGAAAACAATCACCATAATGGCCGAAACGGAAGGCGATGCGCGCCTTCCCCACAAGTATCACCTCACTCAGAGGTTAGAGTTTCGACAGCGGTTTCTGAATCAAATCCAAGACCGCCTACCGCCCAAATTAGCGCCTGCTTCATCCATGGTTGGATCATCGGATTGTTTCGACCCTGTCCGACCCTTTCGATGGCTTCAACGATTAGTCTACTCGCTTCGAATAGTGTATCGTCGACTGGAATTTCATTTAGGTCTGCCATCTTTTCAAGACGCTGGTATTCCTTGATTGCCATTGGAATTCTTCCACAATCAAGGCAGAAATTTGCAAACGAAGAAACGTACTCAAGATTCTCTTCATCGAGTTCCATCGCTTTCTTGTATGAACGCATTACAAGAGCCGCAGGTATATCTTCAGACATGTCAATACTCATTCGCATGAAAGCGGCTTCTGCCCAGCCGTAATGGGCAACTGCATTATCAGGAGATTCTTCTTTCGCCTTCTCAAATAGTCCGATTGCATCATCAAATGCCCCTGCTGAAAGGGCCATGCCCGCTTGCTGAATCAGGTCGCTCATATTCCATCCCTATAGGGATGGGTTCTTGAATCCTACGAATCAATCTTCACCAGCAATTTGCTCCTTCAACTCTGTAAGGATGCCTGATTGGCTGTGGCGCTGATGCATTACATTGAGTAACTGCTCGATGTCTTTCCACTTGGAAATACTGAAGAAGCAATATCGAGGATCTGGTAATTCGACTTTCCTTGTTCTCTGATATGTTAGGAATGCAAATGTCTTGACGAAGAAGCTCTTCGTCAACTGAGTCTCCAACATACTATCGCTCCCACCACCAATAGAAGTAGAAGGCGCTGCGCCTGCTGAAACTCCCATCGATTCTTCTCCAATGTTTAGTTGAGAACCCGTGTCACATAGGATTGTATTATACCCCAAAAGTCCGCCCATTAAGGTGCGTTGTGTTCTTACTTCGTTGATGTTGTCAAATAGAATTCTACGGCCGTCTCCTGGGATGATTAGATGTTGGGTAAATATGACTCTGTGGTTAGTAATCGCATAATGGAAACTGCGTTGATAAACCACTACTAAGGCCACAAATAACGCAGAAGAAATTATCCCCATTAACATGAATGGATACTCTTCAAATCCGGGCAGATATCCATCGGGCTCTCCAAATATCCACGCGATAATAGTATCATCGAGCCAGAGGGCCACAGGTAAGAATGTCCAAATTAGGAGATAACTAGTAACCCATCCTCCACTGGTACTACCATTCATCATTCGGTTAAACCATGTCAAGAGGAACATCACTAAGACGAATCCGAAAACACCGGTATGATCAATGAGGAAAATCATTAGGTCGTAGACAAAATTTGAATCTTCGCTTGGATTCAATAATAAGTCGGCAATATTACTGAAAATAAAGTGCGTTAAGAACATCAATGCCCCAACTACATACAAACTAAGGAAGGCAAATGCCGACGGTTTGATTTCTTTTAGAATTTCTTCGTCAGCAGTAAGTCGGAATTTTTTGCGTAGAACCTCATTGCCTTTTGTCGCCTCAGGCGCCGCTTTATCAATTGCAGGTGCATCAGATACTTCTTCTTCAGCAACTTCTTCTTCAGCCGGTGCCGGAGTCTCTTCGTCGGACATAATCATCATCCCTAATTACCTACAATACTTGGTCGATGATGAACCTTCCCCTATTTGGGACATTAGTGAAGTAATCCCCAAGAGTGCTCTGCATTACCATGTATTGTTCCCCAATTACTTCTTGTACGGCAACTAATTTCGTCGTCAATCCACAACTTTGTTGTTTCAATTGGGTATTCATTGTAGGTGAGATGTGAGGTTAATCCACCCCACGTAGGTTGGTCAAAAGTCCAGTGTGCTCTACTAACTGCTGTTGCTTCGATTCTGATTTCAGTCAAACCATTCCACATGTGTACATAGAAAATCGGGTGCCCATTTTCACCGAGTTTCCGTTCGACTTTGACCTGTTCAAAGCGCTCTGTTCTACCTCGCGAAGCATCATGAAAAAGTCCACCTTGCGAGAGAGGAAGATGCGTGATATCGCGTTTCTTCCATGGGCGAGAATCCCTTGCAGTCATCGTTGGTGAGACATGGGGCACGAACCAATCGATATATGATCCATCATCAAGATGTAACATCCCCCAAAACCATGGAACCGATGGTGCTTGAACGCAGACTTTCTGGAAATATGCCGTTCCAGTAGCAGGCTTGCCATCAATTGTACCAGATGCCAAAGTACCATGTAGGCGCGTAATATCATAACCCATTCCACCTGCATATTCTGCATTAGCTTCTTTTATCGTTGACATCGCACGATTCCAAGGCTTCATTTTCAAATCAAAATCAGCGTATTCGGTTTCCAATCTTAGCCAGAAATGTGAGTTGTCAGGCGCAAGCCCCATCGAGTATTCTCGTTCAGTAGTAGATGCGACCATACCGCCAGTCTTAGCAGGCCATTCGGGGTGAGTTTCAGGCAGAACAATAATTCTGCTTTCCTCCAAAATAAGAGGTTCAATCATCTTCTCTCCATCGAACCACCATGCGGCTACCATTCCATCCATGGCAATTCCGCCATCATCATCTATTCCCGGCCGCCCCTGTGGAGCCCATGGATGTCCATTTACTTCGACAAGGGGGTTGTCTTTTGTTGACCAGAGTACCATTAATTGCCTGCCTGCTGGTTGATTTTCATCACCATCAAGCATTACTAGCCACCACCACCAATCCCATGTTAAATGATGAATTGGTTCAAACTTCTGTAATTTCCACAGGCTTGACAAATCTCCAGCAAATGAAGAGAGTTTTTCCATCAATCCACTTCCTTGCCCTTGAATATTGCCTGTCCAATAAACCAGGTCACTGCAGCTTGAACAATTAGAATTAATGTTGAAAGAATAAAGGAAAGCCAATTGCTTATTCCCAACCCAGGATTACCGGTGAAAGCAGATAGTGGTTCTGCGCCGGGTAATGGTTCATTTTCACTAAAACCAGACCACCAATCCATATTTTCGTGACCTCCACCCCACAGTCCCATTGTGATCAATGTGTTATTGTCTGCCCACGCCATTGCCACTCCAGAGTCGACAATAGTCAGGCCCCAGCCAATGACCGAGAAGTGCTGAATCGGTGAATCTCCTCCACTGAAGAGGGCTACAAAGGCCATCCCAAGTTCCCAAACTGCGAAAATAATCGAAAGTACGACTCCATTTTTCCATAGAATTCCGAAGGTGCAGAATATCATTCCATAGACCAAGGTCACCATCATTGTCGCCCAGGCTATCGACATCCAAACTCCAATATCCGCCCATCTGAAGAATCCATCACCAGGCCCCATCAACCCTGTGAAAACGCATAATAGCGTACATATCACTATGATATATGGCCAGACAATTCCAAGGTATCCAATGATTCTGTAAAGCAATATTTCTCCACGTGCGATTGGCTTAGCCAACATGTAGTGCATTGTTCCGCTACTCATCTCTTCACGCACAAGCCCAGTTGCGAGGAATAAGGGCAAGAAGATTCCAAGCAAATATACAATCCCGAATTTCCCAATTCCCAAGATGAATGCTCTGTGGCCTGCTTCCTTGACATATTTTTCCTCGTCAGGGTCTTCGTCAACTCCTATGTCGCCTTCAATAACCCATTCTTCGCTTATAGCATTCCAAACTATTTTGATGTCGCATTCGATATTATTGTCATTAGTATCTCGTTGACTTACCGTAGTTCGATTAGTACAATCGCCATCATCATCAAAACCAACACTCGAATTGTATGCACCTAAGTTGTCCCAATCAAAGTCATCCTCATTGAAGAGCCCATCATTATCGTTGTCAATTGCTTCTACCTCGCTGTTCATCGCTTCAGCGTAGAATAAGAGCATGAGGAAAAGGGCGAGGAATGCTGCAATCATTATCGCCCAAGTTGAAACTCTTGTACGATACTGGCGCATTGTAAACTCGGAAATAGCGGTGGCCTTCCTATCGAGTTTGGACCAAATAGTATCCATTTTACTACTCATCAAAACCCTCCTGTAAGATAACGTAGAATCGATTGAAGGTCATCATCTGGATTGTCAATGCCGGTCACTTGATGTCCATTTTGTACAATAATATCTGGTAGTTGTTGATGTACTACACCAAGATGCCTTGTCTCTATCAGAAGTTTACCATCACTGACAAAATGCAGACCAGTTACTTCATCGATATCCATGATACTCTTTGCAACATCCTTGGGTTTATTGCATTCTAGCAGTATTTTGTGAGGATGTTGATCCAACATTTCTCTAATCGCATGCGAGTTGCCAAGTGCAACAACTCGGCCACGATGCAGGATGACAATCTGTTCGGTAATCCTCTCGATTTCATGGAGGATATGACTGCTGACAAGAACGGTTCTCCCCATCCTTCCCAATTCCTTGATTACATTCATTATCGTAGTTCTAGCCAAGGGGTCGCAGCCTTGTAGTGGCTCATCGAGAATTATTAGATCAGGGTCATTTACCAATGCGTGAGCGATTTTTACTCGCTGACGCATACCCTTTGAATACTGGCCGATTTTTTTGTGCATCACATCTTTTAAATCCACGAAATCGAGGACACGAGTCGCCTCAACTTTTGCTTCATCTCTAGTTAGGCCGTACAGTCGGGCAAATGTCACAACGAAGTCAAAAGCAGTCATCCAATCGTGCAATTTTTCATGCTCTGGCACAAATCCGACCCTAGAATATGGAGCAGAATTACGCCAAGGGTCCGTGCCAAATAGTCTAACGGCACCTGAACTAGCTCTCAATTTGCCCATCAGGAGTTTGAAGAGTGTAGATTTTCCAGCACCATTCATGCCAAGAATTCCTGTGACTCCTCCGCTAATTCCTAGGGAAACGCCGTTCAATGCATTGATTCGACCATATTGTTTTGAAACTCGGTCGAGCATCACCACTGGTGCTTTGACATCCGGAGTCCATTCTTTGGTTTCCGCATGACCATGCTGGTCGAGATCAGGCATCATTCACGTGTCACCTCCAATGTGGAAACTCGCGTAGCAAGCAAGTAAAGTGCAATACCGTTGATGATAATTACCGATGCTAGACTCCATGTCCATGAGAGTTCACCATAACTTGAGTCAATACCCATTATCGCCTGACAAACATGGGCGACAGAGTCGTAAGGAGATATCACATAGAGAGTGCTTTTATCGAATAAGCCATTGATAATGGCTGCCATAGTTTTGGTTCCCATCAGAATTGCAATCAGTCCAATAGCAGGGAAAAATCGTCCCCGAGAAATACTCGAAAGGGCTAGTCCTATCGAAGTATATGTGAATGAAAGGAGAATCCCACATAGGAATGCTCCGAGGAACATCGGGAAAGTATCGATTATCCACGACCATCCTCTACCCATTACTAGGACTTCGGAAAAATAGTAGAGTGCAAGTGTGCCATCGATGATTAAGAATAGAATTATGGCTATTGAAAGGAATTTCATCGAGGCATAGTCGAATCTTGAAATCGGCCTACTGAAGTACAAAGCACTAGTTCCATGTGCTCTGTCCTCGGAGATCATCCCACCGACGAGAAGAGCAGCTACCACCGGGAAGTATAGGATATTACGTGGCCAAAATCCCAACACGTGGCCATACAAATTATTTCGATTGACCCCGAACATGTCGTACAGTTCTGTACTGCCGACTAGACTAGCCAATAGTGCGAGTGCAATATCGGTACAAGAGGCTAGGATTACAAAGAAAATAAACAGCCTTGTGGGAATCCCCCATGGTCTATGTCCTTTGCGAAAAATTCCCAGAACATGGTGCCGAAGGATAGCCCAATTACGCATCCACCGGGGATTTAGTGTTCCATTCCAGGGTTGGTAATTCTGCTCAAAAACTTGTCCTTGTGGTAAGGATGCAACTGCTGCAACTCCTTCACTCTCTCCTTCATCCGATGACCAAGCAGCCGTCATTTTCGACTTGCCAGTCACAGGTGTTTCCGTAGAGAATGTATCATTCTCTTTGGACTCTACCGGTTCAAACGGGGTCTCAGGACTTTCACTCATCAGAGAACCCCCTTGAGAAGGTCATCACTACTTTTGACCTCATGCCCTAACCTTTCCATGATGACGAGAAATAAGTCCTCTAGGCTTGCTTCGTGGTCGTGCATCCTTCTAACTTGCGAGCCTGCTTTACTAGCAGCCAACAAGATGTCACTATAGCTCTCATCACCACGGTGTTTGATACGCATTACTCTACCTTCGCGGCGAACATCCATTCCTGAACCCTTGAGTTCTGCTTCCATATTCGATGCATGTCCCCACACGTGAACTTCGATTTCTTTATCGATTGCTTTGAGGTCTTCAATACGGCCCTGTGCGGCGAGTTTGCCTTTGTGAAGGAGAACGATATCCGAGCATACTCTCTCTACATCTTCCATCAAATGGGAAGCCATTAGAACAGAGCGCTGCCCAGAATCAACAGTTGTTTGAAGCGTGTTAAGCATGAAATTTCTCGCATGCGCATCGAGACCATTTGATGGTTCGTCAGCGATTATCAATTCTGGATCGTGAATTAGTGCACAAGCTAATTTCGTAGCCTGTTTCATACCGGTTGAGAAGGTCGAAACTTGGCGATAGCGTTGCTCTCCTAAGCCCACATACTCTAGCGCTTGGTGGGCACGGTTGAGTGCTACAGTGGGGTTCATTCCAAGTAATTCACCACTGTATCTAACCTGATGAATTGCTTCCATATTTGGGTTGAGTGCATCATATTCAGGCATATATCCTGAGCGTTGCCTAATCTGGTCCCCTTGAGTTCTGATATCAAGTCCCAGGACATGTCCATCGCCTGAGGTGATTTGGATTAGTCCAAGGATAGTTTTGATGAAAGTGGATTTCCCTGCACCGTTTGGCCCGAGTAATCCAGTTGCACCTGATTTAATTTCTATGTCTAGGGCATCGAGTGCCACATGGGGGCCATACGACTTGGTTAGACCTGTGGAACTAATCACAAGGTCCTCTACCATAGCGTTGACAGAAAGAGAACAGCCCTTGAACATGCCCCTTTCAGGGGCAACCAATACCCTCTCTGACACGAACTGCAATACCTTTCGAGAAGGTTGCCATTTCCGATGGCATTGAAGTCGCCCTTCCAACTGCAACTAATTTCCCACTTGAATTCACAATAAGAACGGTTTCATCAGGACGGGTCCATGGGTCACATGCAAGGATGAAACCGTGCATAACATTTCGGCCCTGGCCAACGAATGGGACAGCATCTTCATCGATAACAACAAATGCTAAACCCTCTCCAATATTCTCATCAATTGCACTGGTTTCGAAGCCTTTCGGAAGAGGTAATTTGCGAATAGAATGTGCCCATTTTGCGCCTTCGATTGTATATGAAATTCCGCCTTCTCCAAGACGCGGGGAAAAAATATGGCGCCCATCGGAAGTGATGACATTGCGAATTCTTCCAGTACGACTCATTGCAAAACTGGCATCTTCCATGATTTTGTCAGCTTGTTCTTTTGAGATATTACTGAGTACGCATAACTTGTCAATAGCCTGTTTAGTTTTCACTGCATCTTGGTCTCTATCACTAGGTTCGAGTTCAAGCATTGCAAAGGCTCTAGCGTGAAGGCCTTCAGTTTCAGAAATATCGAGTGTGATAAGCCGGCGATGTTCAATTCCAAACCTTTCTAATTCCCGTGTAATCCATGCGTGATCAGGTTTACGTTTCCACAACCAATCTGGACCGTCTATGTGGGCCCAGGGATTTAGGTCTTCAAGCGACCAAGGAATAAGTCCCAGTGGGGTTAGTACCATGATTTCAAGTTCGGTGTTTACAATCCTATCAACCAGTTCTCCAACACGTTCACGCCAAGGAGGTGAAGCACCATGCAATACCAGAACATCACCGCTTTTGCTGGAATTCCAACGGGCAAATATTCTGCGGCGTGCCATCTCTACATGTGGGCGTTCATGGGTATCTTGACTCCCCCATGATTCAGAACCACCTCGAGGGGTAGTTTGAGATTGTACAAGCCAATTCCAGTTTTCTTCCCACCTACCTTTATGCTTGCCAGTTTCTTTGCTTGAAGAGATTTCATCTAAGATTAGGGGTTCAATATCCGATAAAGAAGGGTTGGTTACCAGCCAGAGAAAAGCCTCACGGAGCCGAGGATGTTCGTGGCTTCTGCGCTCTGCTAGGCGCCAAATGTTTCCATCTCTTACCGCTTGCCTGCAACGACTCAATTCTTGTAAGGTAACTTCGAGGTTAAAGTGCGCTAGCAGAGTCGTTCTTTCTTCCTTTGACATTGCTCGAACTTCAGCAGGAGTATGATTCACAACTGATGGTACAAGAATTGGCCATTCGGTCAACTCATCGATTCTTTCGGTACCCCAAGGAGTAAGCAACCGACCATCGCGCGCAAATAATGCATACGCTGCCGAATCGAAGAGGTCAGCACCTAACGCGACAAGCATTGGGAAGAGCATCGGGTGACCACATCCGAAGATGTGAACCGGGCGACTAGGGTTGAGATTTGATTTGCTAGCAAGAATGATTTTTGCAAGCTCCTTGTACCTCTGTTGCTCCATAACTGGTACAATTCCACCAATTGGGTGTATTGCAAATCCAAATTCGCTCATTGCACGAGCACTTTTGGATCTAAGTTCAGGAAATATTCCACCTTGGATTGGTCCATTAAGCATCACATTACCAGCGGCGGCAAGTGAAATTTCAGCCCGATTTATGGTTTCATCAACCGCTGCTTCAACTTGGGTGAAGGTCATATCAGGGCGACTGAAAACATCGAGCATTGTTGCGATATCAACTCCTATTTCACGTTGAAAGTTTACGATCTCATCTACACCAACTTCAACATCGCCATAAACATAGGATTGGAATGTCCCTGAATCGGTCATTATAACTCCAGGGAAATCGATTAATTCATGCACTCCTTTCTCAAGTGCAACTTCTTTGAGGTGGTCGTGTTTCCAAATGACATACGAATTGGTAATCAAGGCCTCAATTCCATATTTATCATACATTTCACGTGGTTCAATTGTACGAATATTGGGATTTACTACTGGTAGCAAACAAGGGGTTTGTAGAACGCCGTGTGAAGTGTGTAGGCGTCCTAATCTAGCTTGGCCATCACGGACTGTTATTTCGAAGCGCCCAAGGTCCTTTTCGCGACCTGGTTTTGGGTCAGGCCGACCACCATCGAGCCACTTCATGAGTCAGGCCTGACCGAGTGGCGGTAATCAAGCCTGTTATCGGAATTTATCTTGGAAATCATTCAGACAAATTCTACATTTCCGTGAGCAAGAACAAATTCTCGCCCGAGGTCATCGAATGTATCGAGTAGACTGGATGAGAATCTAACCCGTGCAATTTCAGCATCTGCTTCAAGGTCAGAACGAACTCCTTGAAGGGTGCCGGGGGCAGCTCCGCAAGAAAGGCATGCCCCAGTGAGGTCCAATACTAAATCAAGACCATCATCACTGGTATTCGCCTCAACCACAGCAATACCACCACCATGCCCGTCCAGTGCAGCTCTTACTTGGCCTAATCTCGCAAGAAGGGCAGGAACAATATCCTCTAAATCGTGTAGTGACATATTTCTAAGCCGCTCATCTTCTACGACATCGCTTGTTTCTGCGATACGTCGTTCAGCCTCATCTGCCATTGCAGCAGCGGCTTCCAAACGATATCTCTCAAGGATCTCGTCGTTCATAACCTAATGCGGGGGCTTGAGTGGTTTGAACCCTCCCTACGGGAGGGAATCAACAATGCTGTTGTTGATAAGGGGGTGTTGTCAGGGAGTAACATGGAGGAAGAGGTACTTCGCATAGCGGGCTTGCACGTTAGCGTTGATGGTACAGAGATTATCAAAGGTCTCGACCTTTCAATATCCATAGGTGAAATCCACGTAATTATGGGTAGAAACGGTGCAGGTAAGTCCACTCTTGCAAATGTGATTATGGGTCACCCCGCCTATGAAATTACTTCAGGAACCATCCATTATCGCGGTCAACCTCTTGAGGAATTAGAGGTATTTGAGAGAGCGAGAGCAGGTATGTTCCTTTCTTTCCAATATCCCTTAGTAATTCCTGGTGTGCAAGTAGGAACATTTCTGCGTAAGTCCGTACAGGCAGTCCGTGGTGAAAAAGCACCTACTGCGCGAGAATTTAGGAAGGAACTCAAGACGCATATGGAGGCAATGGGCATGGAACGTTCATTCTTAGCGCGCTATGTAAATGATGGATTTAGCGGCGGCGAGAAAAAGCGTCTAGAAATGTTGCAAATGCTACTTCTTACCCCTCAACTTGCTTTACTTGATGAGACGGATTCAGGCCTCGATATCGATGCCCTAAAGGTCGTAGCAACTGGAATCAATTCGATTGCACCCGAGGCTGGTTGCCTCTTAATTACTCATTATCAGAGAATGCTCGAACATGTCAAACCCGATTATGTACACGTCATGATTGACGGATGTATTGTCAAAACAGGTGGGGCTGAATTAGCTGGTGAATTGGAAGAAAGAGGCTATGAATGGCTGGAAACCGCGGGGTGAAGTAATGGTCGGTGATACAGCACGTGATGCGGTAGGTGATTACCAATACGGATTCCACGACCCGGAAAATGCAACGATTAGGTTTGACAAGGGTCTATCTGAGCAAGTAGTCCGTGATATTTCAGAACTCAAAGGTGAGCCAGAGTGGATGTGCGAACTTCGAGTGAAAGCCTACAAAAGATTTGTTGAAATGCCAATGCCAACTTGGGGAAATTGTGACATTCTTGAACAAATCGACTTTGATTCTGTAATTTACTTCCTTCGCTCGAGTGAAGGGACTGAAAAGGACTGGGACGATGTTCCAGAGGATATTAAGAATACATTTGAACGCCTTGGAATCCCTGAGGCCGAACAGAAATGGCTTGGTGGAGTGACAGCACAATATGAGTCTGAAGCGGTATACCATTCGATTCGCTCTGATCTCGAAGAACAAGGAGTAATTTTCCTCGACATGGATTCAGGACTAAAGCAACATCCAGAGATTGTGAAGAAGTGGTTTGGGTCTGTTGTTCCGCATTCCGATAACAAATTCTCTGCTCTAAACACTGCAGTTTGGTCTGGAGGTTCATTCATTTATGTTCCAAAAGGCGTCCATGTAGAAATGCCAGTACAAGCATATTTCCGAATCAATGCCAAAAATATGGGTCAATTTGAGCGCACCCTAATCATCGCCGATGAAGGCTCATCAATACAATATGTCGAAGGGTGTACTGCGCCTACCTATTCTACTGAATCATTGCATTCTGCTGTGGTTGAATTAATTGCAATGGATGGTGCAAAGATACGCTATTCCACTGTGCAGAACTGGTCAGCAAATGTCTACAATCTCGTTACCAAGAGAGGTATTGCACATAAGGATGCAACAATCGAGTGGGTCGATGGCAATATCGGCTCGAAATTGACGATGAAATATCCATCTGTTATTCTCAAAGGCGAAGGGTCTCATGCCGAGGTTATCTCTGTTGCATATGCCGGTGGAAGTCAACACCAAGATACTGGTGCGAAGGTACACCACCTGGCTCCAAATACAACTTCGAATATCCTATCAAAATCGATTTCCAAGAACGGAGGACGTTCATCATATCGTGGGATGATTCAAGTTTCACCAAAGGCACATGATTGCCGCTCAAAGGTGGTATGCGATGCATTATTACTCGACCCGGACAGCCAGTCTGACACATATCCAACGATGGAAGTAGGTAATTCTTCAGCAGACCTTGAACACGAAGCATCGGTTTCCAAGGTGAGCGGTGATCAACTATTCTATCTAATGAGTCGAGGTCATAACGAGGCTGAAGCGATGGCGATGATTGTCAATGGTTTCTTTGAACCATTTACCCGTGAACTACCAATGGAATATGCTGTTGAATTGAACCGCTTACTCGAACTTGAGATGGAAGGTGCAATAGGTTGATGCAATATTCAGAAATTAAAATTCCTCCACGTTCTGACCATCTATGGCGGTATACTCAGTGGAAGAGAATACACCCCACTGAGGTATCAGAGGTCCCTTCGGCGAGTGAAATTCGATTTTCAGATGGCGAAGAAGTTAGCATGAAAGGTTCAGACGAGATTGCACGTTCATTTATCCATCAATCCTCAAATATTTCTCGTAAGATCTCATTAAAAGATGATGAAAAGACCCTTGGCATTCGTTGCGGAGGTCACATCTGTGCCGGTGAACTAAATATCGTTTCAAAAGGAAACTCTTCACTCATCATTACAATTTCTGGTGACCCAGGTTGGGTGGGTTTGCGAGTTGTTGGCGAGGTTGAAGGTTCCCTCAGTATTGCACTGATAAACAACTTAGCAGGAGATGCCCATTTTTTGCGATGTGAGGATTGGGACGTTGGTAGAGATTCCACACTTGAATTTGCGACACTCTCCTCTGGCGGGTTTCTGGTCAAGAGTGATATCAGAGTGGATTTATCTGCGCCGGGTTCTGAAACTCGAGGCGGAATTGCCACCTACGGCCATGATAGCCGCCACGATGACCATCATGTAGAGATCGCACATTCGGTAGGAAATACTCAGTCTTCGTTGGTCATGCACGCAGCTTGTGGAGATTCCTCTCATTCAGTTGGGACCGGTTTGCTCACAATTGCCGAAGGCGCAAATGCGTCGGATGCGGGGCAGGTATTCCGAAATTTATTGTTGAGTGAGAAGGCCAGGGCAGATGCCATTCCAGAACTGGAGGTACTTGCTGATGATGTCAAAGCAGCACACGGTTCAGCATCATCTCCAATCGACCTAAAACAACTCCACTATCTTGCTTCAAGAGGTCTTTCACCATCACAGGCAGAGGCCATGATTGTTGAGGGATTCTTGATGGATGCATTCCGAGAAATAAAGAATCAATCCATCATCGATTCCCTGCGAACTAGACTATTGGTCCACCTTGAGTGCCTAATCAATGGGTGATTACATGATGAAAGACGTATTTCCTATTCTCTCAAGAGAAGTAAACGGTCATCGCTTAGTCTATCTCGATAATGCAGCAACCACTCAGAAACCACAGGTCGTTATCGATGCGATGGCAGACTTCTATTCTACCTCAAATGCAAATGTTCACCGCGCGGTTCACACGCTTGCTGGTGAGGCTACAGAAGGTTATGAAGCGTGTAGAATCACTCTCAAATCGATGTATAATGCCCCAAGGGCAATTATCACCAGTGGGACAACTGAAGCAATCAATTTAGTTGCTCATGCATGGGGTCGTGCAAATTTATCGAAGGGAGATGTAGTAGTTCTAACTGAGATGGAGCATCATAGTGACATCGTACCATGGCAGATGCTATGCGATAGTATTGGCATCGAATTGAGATATGTTCCCGTACAGGATGGTGAACTCGATATGGATGCTTTTGCAGTTTCCCTCGAAGGAGCTTCTCTAGTCTGCGTAGTTCATACTTCCAATGTATTAGGTGTGCGAAACCCGGTTGAAAAAGTCATTTCGATGGCGAAGGAAAATGGCATCAGAGTTCTACTTGATGCTGCCCAAGCCGTTCCACACGAGACGATCGATTTCTTGGAACTCGGTGCTGATTTCATGGCATTTAGTGCACACAAAATGTGCGGCCCAACTGGAATAGGCGCTTTGTTGGTAAACGAGGAAACCTTTGCTGAGATGGAGCCCTTTATGGGCGGAGGTGATATGATTGAAACTGTCACTCTTGAGGGGTCGACTTACCAGTCTAACGAACATAGATTCGAGGCAGGTACTCCCCGTATTGCTGAGGCAGTTGGTTGGAACGCTGCTTTGAATTGGTTGGGTGAACAGGACCTTTCTTCACACCATAAGCGCATGCTTTCTGCGGCGCGCTCTGTATCAAATGCTCTCAAAGAACGCGGTATAACCGTATATTCACGTTTAGGAGATGGTGATGCAGCAGTTGTTTCATTCAATCATCCTACAATACACCCCGAAGATTTTGCCCGTCTGCTTGATGCTCAAGGAATCGCAGTTCGTACTGGGCATCATTGCGCACAACCATTGATGGCTAGACTTGGAATTACTGGAACAATTCGCGCCTCATTCTATCTTTACAATGATCAAGATGATGCAGATGCACTGATTGCAGGCGTAGACAAGGTATTGGAGGCTATGGCATGAACTGGTCGCCTGCGATACAAGGACTCATTGAGGAATTTCAAGAGATTGAAAGTAAATTCGAGAAACTTGAGACCCTGATGGACTTTGCCGATGAGTTAGTACCCCTTCCAGTCGAAGATTGGAATGAATCTAATTTGGTTAGAGGATGCCAATCAATTGCACATATCGAAGTTGAGTTGGCTAATGATGAAGTCATTCTCAAATCGGCTGCTGATGCTCGAATGGTCGAAGGTCTGCAAGGAATTCTTACAATTGCAGTAAATGGTAATACACCAGATAAAGTCCTCGAACTTACACCCGATTTCGCTGAAGAAATGGGCCTTCTAAATACACTAACTCCCAGTAGATCCAATGGTTTTCGAACCATGTTTGACATGATACAAAACAGAGTAAAGGAGTTGAAATAATGAGTACAAAGAAAATGGTTTTGGAAGCTCTTGATGAAGTCGAAGACCCTGAATTACATCTTTCCATCGTAGAATTAGGTTTGGTATACGATGTTCGTTTCGAAGAAAAAGACGGTACTATTCATGCTGAAGTGGATTTGACGCTAACAAGTCCAGGCTGCCCAGCAGCACCTGAAATTATGGCAGCAGCCCATCGTGCGGCATTGAATGCTGTCGAAAGCGTACACATCAATTTAGTTTGGACTCCACGTTGGGACCCGAAAATACATGCTTCCGAAGATGCACGTATGGACATGGGAATCTGGGACTAAATATTGAAGGCTGTATTAGCGTTTTACAGAGCCTGAGTAATAATATCCAAGAGATAGAATGAAAACAGGGAACCTATCTTAGCCCTTCATGAAGCGTTGTTCCGACTGTGGGCGCACCGCAAAGGTGAACTGTTCAAGTTGCAGGAATCCAATCTGTAATTACCACTCCAAACAGGGTAAATGTCAGAAGTGTCTTAGACGACAGTAATCCAAATTGTATCGTAGGAAGAGTCACGGCCATCAAATACCTCAAGGGTGAATTCCCACGTTCCAACCTCTAGCCCGTGAATGGTGACAGTCATGTTCCTGCCATCGAATGACACCGTACAATTATCGCAACTCCAAAGATACCTTAGAGACGCAGGAGCGCCATCTGGGTCGTAAGATCCACTTCCATTTAGTACGAAGTCCTCGCCAGCAACTCCAGTTTGATTCTCACCAGCATCAGCAATTGGAAGGACATTGGGCGGATAACCAGGCCAATCTGAATCGACTTCTTCGGAATAGGTCGTCCTGAATTCTCCATCATCGACCGTCAGTGTAACGTTATACATACCCGAGACAGCGTAATCGTGGTAACCTTCCTTCGAATAAGAGAAATTACCATCGCCGTAATCCCATTTGTAGACACATGCATCGGCATCAGATGCATTACTGACGAAGATGACGAATGTGTTAGATTTGCTGAGAGTGAACCCACTCAGTGTAGGTGCTTGATTAGAATGATTTTCCAAATCGACCCAACCTCTAGTGACTCCTCCTGCACCATCACTAACAGTTACCCAGACTCTGCGCGGATTCTGTTGGTCGTATGCAAAACTTTGATTTTGGCCATCACCGTGATTTGTCAAATCGAATTTGCCACCTTGTTTGACCTTGAAATTCCAAAAATAGGTTAATTCATCATCGTCAGCATCAGTAGCGTTGGTGGAAAAATCATAGACATATGGATTTGTAGAGACTAGAGTAGCAGTCACGGCGCTGATTACAGGTGGCGAGTTGGTAACATTTTGGCTGAATCTAACACTTACGGTGACAGTATCATTTGTCGATTCGAGGAGGGTAATATGGATAGTTCCAGTCGGGTCTGTCCAACTACGGCCAGGTAACAAATCGGTATCCATCTCAGCCTTCCACATATGAGTTTCAGGTGTGGTATCGATTGCGAGGGTGCTGAGTCCTCCTCCGCTAGCAGGTAATAGGGCACCGGGTGGGAAATTTTCAGTTAACTCTGCAGTTGAAAATACACCTCGAGAGCGCGGAGTAATCCAATAATATCGCTCACCTGAAGCCTCGTCTGGAATCGGGATTCTGATTCCACTAGCATCGATATTCTCTATGGTATTCAGAGTCCACTGGCCGTCGCTAGTGACTGTTGTGAGATTATCTTCACCAATCCACCCTAACTGGTATGCGTCTGACATACTGAAGAATGGAAGATTAGCGGGTAATCCCATAATTGAGTTGTAGGTGCCATAAGTGAACATTTGACCGGTTCTACTACTGTGGAATCCAGCGTGTCCTAGGCCAAATGAATGCCCCATCTCGTGATGGATTACCTCATAGACATGTCCTTGGAAGTAGAAGGCTGAATTAATCTGGAGCCTACTTGCAATGATTTCTACGATATTTCCTTGGTTGTCGGTAATGTTACGTGAATCTATACCGAGGGTTGAGAAACTTGAAGCGGATTGATGACTGTGACCACCAACTATGATTCGGTTGTAATCGCTTAGATTGTAGCCATCGTCGATTACCGCACCATAGACTTCGTAAGAACCAGTTCCAATCTCCGATAGTTCGTAGGGTCCAGCTACAGTGACATTGAACCAAACCTTACCATATGAGACGTTTGAAAACCATCGCCCAACCGACTCTATTGCCTCTTGAATCTCAGGTATTGTGTCGGTAAGATTTTCCCCGGGATAATGAGCTGCTATGACGAGAACATTTTGCTGACCGACGGCATTCTGAATCGTCAATGCTTCAAGGTCGAGTGGTGGAGGTGCGTATGTGCAAGAACCGTCGTCCACTGTAGCGGCAGGGTTGTAATTGGTTGCTTCAGGATCAGCACATCCAGGAACCGGGTCAGGTGGATATTCGCAGGAACCGTCATCGAGTTCTGCCAAGGGTTCGTAATTGGTCGCATTGACATCGGTACACCCTTCAATTAGTGGTGGATAGGCACATGTTCCATCATCAACTTCTGCAGTTGAATCAAAGTTGGTTGCATTTACATCGGTGCAACCCTCTACCGGGGGAGTCGCAAAGGTACATGATCCGTCATCAACTTCTGCTAAGGGATTGTGATTGGTTGCATTCAAGTCCATGCATCCCGATACTGGAGGTGCGGGGAAAACACAACTACCATCATCCAATTCTGCATCGGAATCAAAATTGGTCGCAGTTGCATCCATACAACCGCTAACCTTTGTTATTATCTCACCAGGTTCGTTTGGATTATCATCGACGAAAATATACCAAGCCCCGGCACAGAGCATTACTGCAACTACGAAAAGTGCTCCAATTCCATCCCAAATGCTGGTCTCAGTTGACATCTAGTGTTCGGTACCATCATAGGGTTATGAATTCATACCTAATTCAGCGTTTGACAATGATGGTTAGGATGTCTCCATCCTTGAGCAGGTGGTTTAATCCGACCCTTTGCCAATCGAATTTTGCAGAAGGGCCCTTGACACGTGCGAAACGGAATTTTTGCACGAAATGACGGTGCAGATTATTGCAGACATTTCGAACGGTAGAGTCGTCCTTGACGATTAGTGGTTCTACCATATCGGCCTCTTGACCTTGGGGTTTGAGGTAGATACTCATGAATCCGAGATTATCATAGATGAAGTCCTTCAATTCATCGAGGCCTGTTCCTTCGAATGCTGAAATGCGCATAATTGGCCAATTCTGTGGTAGTGCGGCTTCAGCTGCAACGATTTCTTCTTCGCTAGCAATATCGATTTTATTGACAGCAATAACCGACTTGGAGTAGACTCTACTTCCTGCTAATGTATCTACCAACATTTCTGCTGTGGTATCTTTCCGCAGTGTAACAACTGCTGAAGTATATCCGAAAGATCTGATGATTTCTCCCATCTCCTCAGGGGTGAGGTGTGTCTGCTCAACAGTCGTTCGAACATCGATACCGCCCCTGTCTACACGCTTGACAAATACCGGAGGTTTGGTTTCATTGAGTCTGATTCCGGCATTCTCCAACTCACGGTGTAGTACCTTGAAGTGAGCATCTTGGAAGGGGTCTACAATGTAGAGAACCATGTCGCAAGAACGTATTACTCCAAGGATTTCCTTTCCACGACCCTTGCCTTCTGCTGCACCTTTAATCAGTCCAGGCAAATCAAGAATCTGGATTTTTGCACCCCTGTGTTCCATCAGTCCAGGAATGCAGGTCAAGGTTGTGAAGGCATAACCTGCAGTTTCGGATTTTGCATCAGTCACTTGACCGATAAGAGTTGATTTTCCAACCGACGGGAAACCTACCAATGCCACGGATGCATCTCCGGATTTCTTTACTTCGAATCCCTTTGCAGGTCCTGCTGCTTTTGCGCTAGCAGCGACTTTTTCTTCCTTGAGTTTTAATTGGGCAATTTTGGCTTTCAATTTACCGATGTGTGCATTGGTAGCCTTATTCTTTTGAGTCTTATGAATCTCATCATAGAGGGCCTGTATCTGCTCCTTGATAGTAGCCATAACAGGTCCTCCTAACCCCAACGGGCGGATGGGTATTTTTGAATGCTATCACCGCATCGGCAGTAATGATGAAGAATATCAAGTTCGTAGTATTGTTCTTCATCTTAAGGGATATGTTGGCAAAGTATGAACCATTCATGAGAGTGGTGGTAAATGAAGAGGGATATTACCGACTATATACTCCAACAAAAAGGCCATTCCTAGCCATCTGCGTTCAATCGAAACACGTAGGAATTTACTGCATGCCATGTTTTGAAGACCGCTCGCTATTAGGTCCCTTAGAAGAAAAATTAGTTGGCAAAGGAACCCTCGGTTTCAAGCGCGATGATGACCCTCTGCTCGCAGAGGTTCCCGCCTTTATGGAGAGATGTTTCCAGCACTGTGTTCACAATCAGCAAGTGTTGATGGAGTGAAAACCGTTGGCGAATCCCTTTTGTCCTTACGTGATAAGGAGGGTTTGTGGGGCTCAAATTACCTGAATTTGGCAACATTAGTTTCGCCGGCAAGTTGCGCCCCTCGCAAGTTGCTGCAACTTCAGTGATTGGTCCACAATTAGAAAGTGGCATGAAACGCTTGCATGTGGTTGCACCACCGGGTTCAGGAAAGACGGTACTCGGTCTTTATGTGTGGTCTGATTTGGTTCGAAAACCCGCTCTGGTTTTGTCTCCTAATTCAGCAATTCAAGCACAATGGGCAGCGCGAACATCGCTATTTGATTTGGATGGAAAAGAGGATTTTGTCAGCACCGATCCAAAATCCCCTGGTTTGCTAACCTCACTGACATACCAATCGGTCACAATGCCACAGAAAGGTGGCGAAGACCTCGATAATACCGCACTTGAGGTATGGGCTGAGAAACTAATTTCTGAAGGTGAAGCCGATGACCATGCCTCAGCGGAAGCATGGCAGAATGACCTACGGATTAAAAATGAAGAATATTACTCAAAACG
>JASLKC010000014.1 GCA_030747785.1 Candidatus Poseidoniaceae archaeon
ATTACCGCGCTTGACCCATCTGGTAATTCTGCAAGTATCGACCACACCTTCACCGTTGAAGGAGACATGCAAGTTTGTTCAACAACAGGTGGAGATAATGGAATGGTTGGTTCAGATGACCAAGCGAGTTTCCTCAATAATACCACAATTCAGGTAGTTGTCCTAATCGCGGTATTGCTCATTATTGCTGCATTGATTAGAACTCGTAAACAAGAATTCGGGTGAATTACAATGAAGGGTAGAGGTAGTCTCTCTCGGATTTGAACCGAGGTCGGCGGGACCAGAACCCACCATGATGGACCGCTACACTAAGAGACTATCAAGGCAGGCCAGAGGCCTTTCATTCTTCAAGTCAACGGTGAGGTGACTTCGCTCATCCGCGCAGTGATGCGACAACACTCTCAAGCGCCTCAGGCGAAGGACGCAAATCTTCCTCACCAAGTTCACAAAGCGGCGTATCAGTCAGATTGAGGTCCTCGTGGAGAGCAGGTCGTGTCGCATCGAAATATAGCAGGCCCATCACGTGCTTCTTTGCAACATCAGCCTCATGGAGGGCGGTAAGAGCGGCTACTGCATCCGAAGGATCGTGGTCTTCAGAAATCGTTTCAAGACGGACTGTCGAACCATCATGCAGAGTGATGTCCTTGAATGCGCCAGCAGGTATCTCTACTTGCTCTAGTGGTGAGAAGTGCGGGATATAATCCACGGAATGAAGTTCTTCTGAGTTATCTTTGACATATCCATAGGAGCGTAGGCTCTCATCGTTATTGTTGAAAGTTACACAAGGGCTGATGACGTCGATCAATGCGAACCCTTTGTGAGATAATGCAGCCTTGATAATAGCAGTGAGTTGCTTCTTTGAGCCAGAGAACGACCTTGCTACGAAGGAGCAACCAAGATTTACTGCCATTGCGCATAAATCGATTGCTTGAGTCTCATTTGTTTTGCCCTTCTTCTTCTTCGAGCCCTTATCTGCAGTAGCTGAGTACTGCCCTTTTGTTAGGCCGTAAACCCCGTTGTTCTCAACGATGTAAACCATGTTGATATTACGACGAATTGCGTGCACTAATTGACCAATACCAATCGATGCTGAATCCCCATCACCAGATACTCCCAGATAGGTCAAATCTTTGTTGACCACATGCGCTCCTGTAGTAACCGATGGCATTCTACCGTGAACTGTGTTGAATCCGTGAGATTGTCCGAGGTAATATGCTGGTGTCTTGGAAGAACATCCGATTCCACTCATCTTTGCAATGCGGTGTGGTTTGATACCATTCTCCCATGCTGCATTGACAATTACACTACTGATTTGGTCGTGTCCACAACCAGGACAAAGCGATGATTTTCCACCAGTGTAGGAGTCCTTAGGCTCATTGATGACATTGAGTTTGACGGCTCTTACGGGTTTTTCAGTCAAAGCTCCACCTCCTTTAGAACAGCCATAATCCGATTAGCATACATCCTTGCTCTCGGAGGCATACCATCGCTGAATGCAACACTCTTCATCTTTGGAATTAGATGGTCAGGATATTCCTTGCGCATGATTCCATAGAGTTGGCCATCTCGGTTGATTTCGAGTATGATTACTACATCGTGGCGCTCAACGAAATCTTGGACTTCAGAATGAAGTGGTAATGCTCTAACCCTGCAAGTACTAACCTTCTTGCCAGTAGCTTCTTCAAGGATATCGTCAATTTCCGTGATAGTATTTTCCATTGAACCATAGAATACGATTCCAATGTCACAAACATCTTCTTGGCGAACCATTGGCGCAGGGAGGAGATCTCTGGAGCCTTCGATTTTCCTCTTTAGACGGTCCATCAATGCGTGGTATACATCAGGTTTCTCGGAATAGGCACCATCTTCGTCATGGCCTGTGCCACGATAGAGAATTGGGTCTAACCCAGACCCAGGTAGTGTACGGTAAGGGATTCCATCACCATCCACATCACGGTAACGTCCATAATTTTCAATCGAATCCAATTGGTCTCGGGTCAAAACTACCTTGCCACGGTCCATAGATTCTGTAGGGTACTCAAGACCGTTACATGACCAACGATTCATTCCCAAATCAAGGTCAGAGAAACCGAAAACAGGGGTCTGGAATCGCTCTGCGACATCAAAGATACGCCAGCCAAATTCGAAACACTCTTCGACAGTTCCCGGAATTAAAACAATATGTTGGGTATCGCCGTGACTTCCTTCATAGAGCATGGTTAGGTCACCTTGCTGAGTTCTAGTTGGTAGACCCGTAGATGGGCCGACACGGTTTACATCCCAGAATACAGATGGGATCTCTGAGAAATATGATAGCCCAATGAATTCCTGCATTAGAGAAATTCCAGGACCGGAGGTAGCAGTCATTCCTCGTGCACCGGCCCAACCGGCACCAAGAACCATTCCTGCAGCGGCGAGTTCATCTTCTGCCTGCAATACAGCATACGTCGATTTTCCATTCTTGTCACGTAATTTAGGCAACCATGCAATGATTCCTTCTGCAATGCTTGATGATGGAGTAATTGGGTACCAAGCAAGCATCTGCACGCCACCGAAAATCGAACCTAGGGCCACAGCCTCATTTCCTTCTAGGAAGAATCCTCCAGCCTCAAGGTCTCTTGCCTCGACATAATAATCATCGGATTTAGTGAAGTTTTCAGAGACATATTGCCTACCGAGACGGCTAGCCTCGGCATTGAGTTCAATCGCCTTTGCCTTGCTTCCAAATTGCTTGGCAATAGCGGCCTCGAGAATCTCTTGGTCCATACCAAGGAGTTCGGCCATTACCCCTACATAGACTACATTTGCAATCATTCGAGCCAATTTAGGGTTGAGGGTTCGAGCGATTTTGGTCATAGGCACAGGGTAAGAGATGACATCCTCTCTTTCCATTGCCATCTTGGAATCGGTATTCCAGATGACGACGCTGCCTGGCTCTAGTGCGGCGAGGTCTTCATCCCAAGTTGCTGGGTTTAGGAGAATTTGAATGTGAGTCCCATCTCCTGGAGCTTGGTAGCCAAGGTCTGAAAGACGAACAATGTACCAGGTTGGCAAGCCAGAGATATTCGATGGGAAGAGATTTTTTCCACTAACTGGAATTCCCATATCAAATAATGTCTGGAGCAGAATTAGGTTCGCTGATTGCGAACCAGTACCATTTGCAGTTGCGATATTGATGGAAAAATCATTGACGATTCGTGCCATTTCGGGTCTGTCCCCTCAGGCTCCGCCCCCGTAGGGGGCTGGGCCATTGCGCAACCTGCCAAGCCTACGCCCTTTGAATGTGTTGATGCTATATTCACCTTAGAGGTCGAAGGGCAGTTATCAAAACCAAAGGGGGTCTCGGCCCGAATATGGCCGACGATAAGCGTGCAGATGCATGGAAAGAGGCAGAAGCACTTCTCAACAAGGGGAAAACAGAGGGCGCATTGGAAGTATTGCGTGATGCAGACCCTGAAGGTACCCATGCTACTACTCTGAGAATTGCTGGACAAGCAGTATACATGAAGGCAGGAAAGAGCGGATCTAAGGCTGAATACCGCCACGCTGCCCAACTCTTACGTGATTCGGTTCGAAAGAACCCCCGAGATAAGCAAGCAAATTCATTGTATAATCAACTACGTAATGAAATGCAAGACAAAAGAGTCTCTGAGACTGTAATTCCACGAATGTTAACCGATGGTGGAACTCCAACACCAGCAGGAATTTTCGCACTACTTGCAACCCTATTACTCGTAATAGCAGGTGTACAAGCCGTAAATAGCCAGAGTGATGCCAATCTACCTACAGAAGCGAGCATGGTTGTTAGTTGGACTGATAATTCGGGAGTGGAGCATACTGAAACTCTAATTATCGAACTATATCCAGATGAGGCACCTATCCATGTTGAGAATTTTGCTCTACTCGCTCAAGAAGGTAAGTATGATGGTGTATCATTCCACCGTGTTATCGATGAATTCATGATTCAAGGAGGAGATTTCACTCATAATTCAGGAACCGGTGGCCATGCAGCCAAATTCTTTGGATACTGCGACGGAACTGCTGCAAATTCTGCATCTGATTGCTCAGTAACCTCTTACACAATACCCGATGAGGCTGATAATGGACTAGTCCATGCACCATACGTGCTTTCAATGGCTAAGACAAGTGCGCCACATACCGGTGGTTCACAGTTCTTTATTGTCGACAAGGATAGCACCCCAAGTCACCTCGATGGCCTTCACACAGTCTTTGGGAAAGTGATCGATGGAAAGACGCACGTCGAATCGATTTCTCAAGTAAATACGATGAGTGGAGATAAGCCAGTAGAGGATGTAACAATTGTGTCAGTGACCATCCCTGAAGATGGCGAATCCACTCCTTGGTGGCAATTCTGGTGATTTAGTCACTCAGGATAATTGATTACCGAGCGCCAACCGCAGTCGCTCTATGAGCGACTCGGGGCCCTTTGGTTCGAAGAGAGAATTTTCTCTTGGCGGCCACTATTACGCACTCGACTCTCTCGATGCATCTGGCATGGATACCTCGTCTCTCCCTTATTCCATTCGTGTATTACTCGAAGGCGCATTACGCAACTGCGATGGGTTTCTGATCACTGAAGATGATGTTCGCAACATCGCTGGCTGGTCTGCTGATGGAGATAGAGGCGAGATTCCATTCCGCCCTTCTAGGGTCATCTTACAGGATTTCACCGGAGTTCCTGCAGTTGTTGACCTCGCCGCTTTGCGTGATGCGATGGTAGAGATGGGTGGTGACCCGGAGAAAGTAAATCCCCAGGTTCCAGTCGATTTGGTAATCGATCATTCGGTTCAGGTTGATGTTTCAGGTTCAAACACACAAGCCCTCGCCCTCAATCTAGATATTGAGTACCATCGTAATATGGAGAGATACACTTTCCTAAAGTGGGGACAGCAATCCTTGCAGAATTTCCGAGCAGTACCTCCTTCCAGAGGTATCGTTCATCAGGTAAATCTTGAATGGATAGCAACTGTTGCAAGAGAAGAAAACGGCATTTGGCTCCCCGATAGTTTGGTAGGTACTGACTCTCATACGACGATGATTAACGGTTTGGGAGTTCTTGGTTGGGGAGTAGGTGGAATTGAAGCAGAAGCGGTAATGCTCGGCCAGCCGATCTACATGTTATCGCCAGATGTTGTTGGATTCCGTCTCAATGGCTCGCTCAACCCAGGAGTTACTGCAACCGATATGGCTCTGAGAATTGTTGAGATTCTGAGAGGACATGGAGTGGTTGGTAAATTCGTTGAATTCTTTGGTTCAGGAATGGCTGCGCTATCGTTACCAGACCGCGCAACTATCGCAAATATGGCACCTGAATATGGTGCGACCTGTGGATTCTTCCCGGTCGATGAGAATACTCTCGCATACATGCGTCTAAGCGGTCGTGAAGAGGATGCGATTACTAGTGTCGAAACATTCTGTCGAGCTCAGGGCTTGTGGTATGATTCTACAGCACCTGAGAAATCATACAGTGCGACCCTAGAACTGGATCTTTCCACCGTCGAGCCTGCACTTGCAGGTCCCAAGCGACCTCAAGACCGCGTAGACCTTTCTGCAATGGCAACTCATTTTGTTGAAACCCTTTCCAATGAGGTAGGACATCAAGGCCATGGAATCGCCAAAGAGGACCTTTCCAATTCGGCACTTATTGACGACGAATACGACTTGAATCACGGGGATGTTGTTATCGCCGCAATTACATCTTGTACCAATACTTCCAATCCAGGAGTAATGCTTGCTGCAGGTTTACTTGCACGAAATGCCAGAGCCCTTGGGTTGACGGTCAAACCATGGGTTAAGACCTCTTTAGCACCGGGTTCGAGAGTTGTTACAGAGTATTATGCTGCAAATGGTTTGGATGAGGATTTAGCCGCGCTTGGCTTCAATAATGTGGGATATGGATGCACAACATGTATCGGTAATTCCGGACCTCTTCCCGAAGCCATAGAGTCTGCAATCGATGAAGAAGGATTAATCGTAGGTTCTGTGATCTCTGGGAATCGTAATTTTGAGGGACGAGTTCACCAGAAGGTCAAGGCTTCATATCTTGCAAGTCCACCTCTAGTTGTAGCCTATGCAATTGCAGGTAGCTTGTATGTCGACTTGACCACTGAGCCACTTGGACACGATACAGAAGGCAACCCAGTCATGCTTTCTGACGTTTGGCCAAGCGATTCACAATTAGCAGAAGCAATGGCAAATATTTCTCCTGAAATGTTCAGAGACCGCTATGCTACAGTAATGCAAGAGCCTCGATGGGATGCAATCCCAAGTGAAGAATCACCACTCTATCCATGGCAAGATGATTCCACTTACATTCGACTACCTTCCTTCTTCCAAGGGCTATCTCCTGAAGCACAACCTATCGAGCCGATTTCTGGTGCTAAGGTCCTGCTAAAATTAGGTGATTCAATTACAACAGATCATATTTCTCCAGCAGGTGCATTCCCAGAGGATGGGCCCGCAGGAATTTGGCTAACCGAGCGCGGAGTTCAGAAGGGTGATTTCAATTCATTTGGTAGCCGTAGAGGTAACCACGAAATCATGATGCGAGGCACCTTTGCAAATGTGCGAGTGCGAAATGAAATGGCACCTGATACCGAAGGTGGTTTTGCTCTTAACCACGCAACTGGAGAAATAACTTCAGTTTACGAGGCTGCAATGGCTAGCGATTCCCCAATGGTTGTCCTCGCAGGCTCTCAATACGGTACTGGCAGCAGTAGAGACTGGGCTGCAAAGGGAACATATCTCCTTGGAGTTAAGGCGGTAATAGCGACTTCATTTGAGCGAATTCATCGATCTAACCTTGTAGGCATGGGCGTATTGCCATTGACCTTCAAATCAGGCCAAGATGCAAACTCACTTGGGCTCGATGGAACAGAGAGTTTCGACATTCCTGTAACAGATGATGTTCAGGCTTTGCAAGAGTTAATTGTGACCGCTACTCGCAGTGATGGTACAACTATTGATTTCACAGTTGATGTAAGACTCGACACACCAGTTGAGGTTGAATATTATCGCAATGGAGGAATCCTCCACACAGTATTGCGAAATCTCGTCTGACTTAGTAGTACTAAATATGTCAATACTCTGGAAATATGTGATTGGTATGAAACGCTTGAGGGCGTTTGGTGGTGGCAACATCCCGACGGTAGATTCGAAAGGGTCTGAACCGGTGGGTTGATTTCCCTTGACCGATGGGGTCGAATTATGCACGAACTGCGCGGATATGTCCGTTATCGCTTTCGTTCCGTCGAAGAGGACGTAGATGTTCTATTCGAAGGCGAAGCGGACTGGGTACGCGGTCTTGTAAAAGAACTCGGCCTTGACGGAGTCGGCTGGATGATGCCTTTGGCTGTTGATAGCATCAATTTGTCTTCATCTGGACTTTCAGATGACTCTTCAATCGAATTATCTGGTAAGCCTAAAGATATGGGGCCGGAACCAGATCCCTCTAGAATTCCAATTATTCGACGCCCAATTGGTGAACTAGACCTCGTCGCTAAATTAGCAGAGGTTGGACTTGAGAAACCAGAACCTCCAACTCCTGAAGACCTCCGTGATGAATTGGATGAACTCGAGAAACCATTTCCAACAAAGGACCCAATGTCCACAGACCCAATGGCTGAGGCTTGGCTCAAGGAACTTCTCAGAATTGTAGTTCGTACATATGGAATCACCGCAATTTCTACTGAGAATATTGAACTTGCAGCCACCGATCTTCTCGGCGACCGAGAAGATTTGGAATTAGAACTCTGGCTGGAGAGTCTGTTCCGAGGGGGTAAACTCGTCAAGGTTCATGGTGGCGATGAAACCGGATGGGGTCCTTCGCCGGGTTGGTTAGCACGTACTTTGTAAGTGATTACTAGGTCTGCGCTATTTTCTGTTACTCGTGGTACTGCGAGGCTATTTATTGCAATTGCGAGAGACAGTACCCCAAAGGGATTAAAGTGGAGGGGGAAGTCGGCGAAATGAGTGATGATGATGCTTTGGAAGACCTTGAATGATGGTGGCCGCAATAGAGCGGTTCTGCTTGCCCTTTTGATGTTGCTTTCGACAACTGCTGCGAATATGGCTTCGGCCTCGACTTCCCGGCAATATTCTACAGGTACAGATCCTGTCGATGTAGCGTTGGGAGATTTCGATTGTGATGGCGACTTAGATATCGTTTCTGCAAACGACCAGAGCTTGAAAATTTCAGTTCTTTGGAACGATAATGGCCAATTCCAGCGCAGGTCGGATATTTGGACTTCAGCGAATACCAGTATGAATGCAAACTTCCAAGATCATTCTAACACTCAACAAGTAGAAGTTGGAGAATTTACTGGTGATTCCGCTATCGACATAGTCATCTATGCACGTAACCAGCCGCTAAGACAAGACTCAACCGGAGCTATCGTAGTAGACAAACCTGGAAATGTGACAATCATCGAGAACGATGGTTGCAGCAGTGACACATTCACTGTCGGAGAGCGTTTCGATGTTGTCTGGATGTGGGACCTAGCAGTCGCAGATCTGGATGGAGATAACAATGATGATATCGTAACTCTCGAGTTGCTTGCCGACCTTAAGAATCAGCGAGTAGTCACCTACATGGGTCCGATTTCTTCCTCCACAACTGGCAAGATTACCAGCCTAGGAGATTCCACTCAAAATTCCTATCGTGAATTAGAATTAGGCGATTGGGGAGAGACGAGTCAAACTCACCCTGTTAACGGAAACTGCGATGACGTAGATCTCTGGTTAGTTCGCTCTGAAGGTGTGGATTATCTTTCTGGAGCGGCAACAAATCCAGGTAAGTCGGATAACATGACCGTCATTGAATATGATTGTCTCAATGCTCTTCAAGGATTCCCTGCAACAGTGACATGGAGTTCTACCGGTAGTAGTGGCATGCACGTTCACGCAGTAGGCCCTGAATTCGGTGGTATGGACATAGGCGACTTGAATGGTGATGGAATCATCGATGTTGTCGCTATCAACGACGGCAATACTGAGAATGTAACATATGCTACAATCAATCAAGCTACTCACACATATAGTACTTCGAAGACAGTGTACTTTGGCCCATATATTGCATGGGAAGTTACAATTGCCGAACTCAATGGAGACGGGGAACCTGACTTCATTCACGCTGCTAAGTTCAAGCAATCGAACTCAACTTCGTCTACAGGCGATTCCACAAGCAATTTCTACCTCAACCTACCAACAAGTGTTCAGGTTACCTTATCCAATGGTGGCGGTGGGCACATGAGTCCATTGGCATACTTTGGTGCAATGCGTCCAACAACTGCAATTGTCGGACAGGTTATCGGTGGAGCAAGTAGCGCTCCAGATATTGTCGTAGGCCATGGTGCATACGATCAGACCACTTGGGATGACAATTGGGGATGGAGCGGTTCCTATGACCGAATCATCGTAGTCGAGATGGACAATAAGGACCTCGCAGTCTCTAAAATCGACATCTCTCCAACCGATGCATATGTCGGTGCTCTAGGAGAAGGTAACAGAGATGTCGAAGTTACAGTAAAGAATACTGGAATGGATATTCTAAACGGCCAAGCAACTCTTGATGTTGAAATCAAGGAAGTCGATGAGGCTTCCTCAACCAATGTATCTGTCTACGAAATGGATTGGGATAGTGCTGAGGTTAAGTCTGGATGTAACTCTGGATGTACATGGACATACGAATCCTACTTTGGAAACCATCACTGGATGGAAGAGACCAATCATACAACTGGGCACACAGCTAATAACAACGCACCAGCAATGAATGCTAACACCAATAATCCGACCGATTACATGTGGTCTGGAACCTATGAGACAAATAGTTCTGGGGATGTGTGGTCTGGTTATGGTGCAAATTGGGATGAAGCAATGATTCTAGAAGATGTAGACTTAACCGGCGCTGACCGTGCTTGGATGAGTATGGAGATTTTCCGTCATCTTGGATATGCATCTACATTCATACAGGACACATCTGGACAATATATCCTCGCAGACATCTGGGATGATATGGCGATTATCGAGGTTTTCGATGAAGACTATGGATGGGTTACCATCGGATGTCCGAATGAGGCATACTTCTCTGGACAATGTGCTTCGGGAGAGAGTCTATGGGGAGGATATGACGCAGACCGAGTATTCAATCTTCAACAGGGTGGATATGCTGAGTCGATTTCCTACTATGGTGTATATGCAGCAGGAACTAACTATGGATGGGGTAACTTCACTGAGGATGACCTTGGTGCATTCGACCTCTCTACTTTCGCTGGCAAGACTGTCGACATTCGCTTCCGTTTCAAGTCGGGATGGGAAGGATCTAACTCCAATGATGATGAAGCTCGCTGGACAGGACGAGATGGTTTCGCTCTCGATAACATTTCCATCTGGAAGCAAAACACTGCATTCACAAGCAACGTTCAGACCAAGCAGTCCAACATCAACATGAACAACCTCGCACCAAATGAGGAATACACTTCTTCGATTACTGCTGACTTCGTTAACGGAACTACTTACCGAATCTCTGCTACCTTGAACTATGGTCAAGATGAGCAACCAGCAAATGATGAGATTGTAGGATATGTTACAGCATTCAATATCTTCGACCCTGGAGTCAATGACATTGAGTCATTCAATCCCGGTGGGCTATATGCTGAGGGTATCTTCCCAATCGAGGTCCAAGTCGAACACTTTGGAAATACCAATGTGACATTCGATGTTGAAGCTTCGGTTTACAGCGCACTTCCTGCAGACATCTACTGTGGTTCACCACTGGTTGTCTGTGATGAGATGTTTGAAGGCGGGTCATCCGGATTCCGCTATACCGATGACAATAATGGAAATGGTGGAATCGTTGACGATTCCTCCTGTCCTGAGGTTCTATTCGGTTCACACTCCTATTGGTTTGGAAACCCATGTGATACTCCGAACAGTTTCGGTGATGTTTGGGAGAACGAGACTCTAACAATCCCTGATATCGATCTGAACAATATGTCTGGAGATTTCGTTGCACTCAACTTCGAATATTTCGCTGAGACTTGGTTCGAAATCGATGCTGAAGGCGATGCATACAATGTTGGCGACTATGCTGCATTGACTGCAGATTGGAACCGAGGAGGTACCGATTACTCTGGAGTTCTTTGGGGACAATGGAACGATTACAACGAGGATGGAACATGCTTAGTCGATGAGAACGATGATGGTTTCATAGACGAGAATGAGACCCAGATTGATGGCATTGAAGTCGACCTGATCGGCGATACTCGCAATGTAAATGGTGGAACAGGAAACTGGGAAATCTTCTACAATAGCGATGGTCTTGTCAAGTCACGTAGTATTGACCTAACTCACCTTTACATGTTCAACAACTCAGATATCGACTCCAATAATTGGGGACCTGAGTGTCTAAGCCTTGCGGGTTCGACAGTTGACCTCAACTTTGAATTCCAGTCTAACGATGATGGTCATAACGGCCAGAACGACGGTGTTCGTGGTATTGCATTCGACAATATTTCCTTGGAAGAATTTACCTTCACCCAAGACGCAACCTATTCCTCAACCGTCGTCGACTTAGACGCAGAGGAGAACAGAACAATTGCAATTTCAGACCACGACTTTGTTTCCGGTGTCTACAAGATTGAAATCGAAACACTCTTCGACAATACAACTACTGGAACTTCATGGTTCGGTCACCAAGAAGTCTCTGTGGCAAATAATCTCGCACGAGTTATCTTCTCGGTTGAGAGCGTAGACATCACACTTGGAAAGCCAGATCAGATTTCTTGTCTCTCTGATGTGGTTCTAGATTGTGTACTACCAATCGACAGCGTACTAACCCATGATTGGGGTCTTTCTGCAACCAATGGTGTCTTACAAGGTGATTACACCTTCCACATGACCATCAACGACCTTGCAGATGGTAGTCAAGTTCATACTACAACTGCCGGACCTTCGCAGACCCTTGGGCCTCATGAGAGGACAATGGTATCATTCACTCCATGGAATGGTTGGCAAGATGGACATACGTACAACATAACCTATCATGCTACCTTACCAAATGGTGACACCTCTGGTAATGAGCGATTCTTCCATGCTGGCTTTGCTGATATGGTAGATGTCGCAATACTATCCGGTGACACCACGCGTACTCAGTCGATTAAGGAGGACTTAGTTCTCCTCGGTATGACTTATACTCAGTTCGATATTAACGACTGGGATGAGTATCTAGAGACTGGATGGCTAACTCATTACAGCAAGGTTCTGATGCCAATACAGGATGTCAATACCGCAAAACCTTCTGATGCAGGAGGCAAGGGATACTACGAAAAGTTGGGTATCTCAAGCCATAAGACCACTCTGAAGAATTTCATGTCTTCAGGTGGAACGGTACAGGTGCATCTTGGAACATCTACCGATTACTACGAGTTTAGTAGCAGCACAGGATCTAGCCTACTTCCATTCGACATGGATGTACAGCCAAGAAACACCCCTGAGACCCGTGTTACATACAACAACATGGATGTTGCAGATGCATATCATCCAATCCTCGACGGAGTAGAATTAGCAGCCTTCCAAGGATTTGACCAATATGGAACGGTGACAGAGGCAGTACTCAACACCAAGAGTGTTGCAGCGACCTCCATCCCATCTGCATGTAATGGATATTCGGAGAGTGGCGGTGGATTCCAGCGCCTTATTCAGTCTGAAGCTGAGCCACAGGATACTGTGCTAGCAACATGCAGTTATGTTGACGGTGGAATGATTGTCACCACAATCGATGTTGCTGGTGTTTCAGAGCGTGCTGATAGTGCAACATTCCCATTATTGGGTAACATGCTATCTTACCATGTTAGTCAATACCCTCAGGGCTTTGGTACTCTAGGAAATGGATTAGACCTCACAATCAACGGAGAGGTTCCAACTCTTGACCCTTCGACTGGCGGATATTCTTACCACTACATGAAGAGTGATTCACAGGTAACCTTTGGATACACTACCGCTACATCTGAGCCACTATTGACCGACTGGGTAATCAGCGGTCCAACAGATTGGCAAGGAGCTTCAATGGCAAGCGGTACCGACCACACCGATGAGATGAGCCCGACCTCTACTTTCTGTAAGGTTGACCTCTCTTCTGCTACTGGATGTCTTCAGGGCGCAACTTGGGATATCACACTATACTTACACGATGCAGCTGGCCACGGCCGCTCAATTTCCGTCACCGTCATGACAGACGATGTACGAGCAGATGAGCACCGCCCGGTTGCTGACGTTGTTATTGACATGCGTGAAGAATACCAAGACCAGGTTGAGAATCGTGGTACTAAGACAGTATCTGACACAGACTGGCCAGTTAACCGTATTCATCTTGATGAGGATGGCGAGGTTGTCATCCACTTCGATGCATCCGAATCATCTGATGCAGATGCCCTAGATGGAAATGGAATCGAGACCTATGAGTGGACGGTACTCTTTGATGCTCCATATGGCGATGATAACTTCGATCTCGAAGGTCACATCTTCACCAAGCCATCATCTTCTGATGGTGCATGGGCATATACTTTCCAGAATGTAACTGTCGATGCAAGTGGGCAGACAGAATCTCTAATTCGTATCGAGTTAGTAGTATTCGATAAGGCTGGAAAGTCGAGCGAGAAGTACCGTATGTACTTCTCAGTAGTACCAGAGGGCTTCGGCGATGAAGAACCAGTGGTCCAAATCGACCTATCAGTCAATGGTAGCCAGGTTACTTCTGATACCATCACTATCTCAGGAACCGTACTTTCGGGTGCTGAGCAAGGAGATGTCTATGTCGAGGCTGCACTGAGTTCAGAGGCATTCGCACAGTCTGCAGTTGCAAAGTACAACATGCAACTTGAGGGAAGTTGGGCTAAGTCCGACAAACTTGGAGATACAGATGGATTTGACCTAACTCTAACTATCTCGGACCTATACACCAATGAAACCTCTACGCAGGAGATATACTTGCTAATCTATGAGGGAGATGACAAGCGCTGGCCAGTAGAGAAGTATCTCATTATTCACCTACCAGCATGTCAAGGCCTAGAAGTTCCAGTAGAGGTTCTTGCAGAGGACCCTGAAGGACGCTGGGTTTGGGCAGATGGTGCTTGTGAGTGGGAAGGAGAATACTCCTTCAATCCAGATGATGGTACCTTTACAGAACCGAGGACTGAAGATTCTACAAGCGGCGGTGGCGATGACATGATTATGTATGTAGCAATCGGTGTTGGTCTACTTCTAGTGGTCATATTATCACTATTCTTCGTCCTGAGGGGCGGAAGTGATGAGGATGATACTGTTCAGGATTTCAATGCGACAGCAGCAGGATATGGTGGAGTTGCACAAATGGATCCAATGGAACAGTATGTGCAGCAGTTAATCGCTCAGGGCTACCCTGAAGAGACGGCGCGGACCTATGCCCAGCAATATGCCGGGCATTTCCAGCAACAGTAGTGAGCCTCACTTCTGTGTTTGAGCGCTCTGGCCCGTAAGGGCCGGAGTGTCCACTCGACCGATTGACCTATGAACAGTGGTCGCAAGCGCCCATTCCATGGACGAAGGTGAGAATTACACCGTGGCCGACATCAGCCTAGCTGAACAGGGTTCATTACGGGTTGATTGGGCTCGCTCAAGGATGCCAGTTCTCACCGCTCTACGTGAAGAAGCAGAAAAAACTCGCCCACTAGAGGGAATGAGAGTTGCTGGTTGCCTTCATGTTACCAAGGAAACTGCAGTTTTAATCGAGACAATAGGTGCTGCAGGTGCCGAAATCTCATGGTCGGGATGTAACCCACTTTCAACTCAAGACGATGTTGCTGCTTGGCTTGCTCGTGAAGGCTACTCAGTTTTCGCTTGGCACGGCCAGTCGGTTGAGGATTTCTACAGGTGCATTGACCGTACCCTAGAATTCAAACCAACTCTAACTTTGGATGATGGCGCTGATTTAATCGTGCGAGTGCACGGCGAAAAGAAAGAATTCGCTGAAGGAGTGATTGGAGGTACTGAGGAAACCACTACCGGAGTTCATCGATTGAGAGCAATGGGTGATGCCGGCGATTTACTCTATCCAGTAATAGCAGTAAATGATGCAATCACAAAGTGGGATTTCGATAATATCTATGGTACCGGACAATCTACTCTCGATGGAATAATCCGTGCAACCTCGGTATTAATCGCTGGCAAAACATTCGTTGTTGGCGGATATGGCCACTGTGGAAGTGGCCTTGCTATGAGAGCGAGAGGAATGGGCGCCAATGTCATCATCACTGAAGTTGACCCACTTCCCGGACTCAGAGCAGTTATGGATGGTTTTCGAGTCATGAAAATGGATGAAGCGGCTTCAATAGGTGATATTTTCTGTACCGCTACAGGAATGAAAGACATTCTTGTGGGCCGTCATTTTGATTCGATGAAGGATGGTGCAATTATCTCTAATACGGGTCATTATGATTGTGAAATTAATATTGAGCAACTAAAGTCTCAAGCAGTATCTATGCGTAATATTAGGCCTGAGAATGATGAGTATACAATGGCAGACGGAAGACGCATTTTCTTATTGGCAGATGGTCGCTTAGTCAATTTAGCAGCAGCAGAAGGACATCCTTCCGAGGTAATGGACATGAGTTTTGCAAATCAATTCCTTTCTCTGTGCCGCCTTGCAGCAGATGGCGCTGGAATGGCGCCGATTGTACATGATATCAGTTTTGAACAGGACCAAGATCTCGCTATGACCAAGTTGGCTACTTTGGGCTTTGGAATCGACGAACTTACCGCCGAACAAGCCGCCTATCTAACCGATTATACAGCTGGGACTTGAGATTCATTCTTCCTCAAAGCCAGGGAGTTCATTGGAATCCTCACCTTCTTCGATAATCCCGATTTCATCTAGATGAGAATCGAAGTCAGGTAGCCTTGGCTTCCAATTTCGAGGTAGGGGTTTTCCTGCGAGGACAATCTTGGAATATCTTTCTTGATATGCACGCGCTCGTCTTCCTACAAGGAAAAGATAGAGGCGAGAATCTCGCACATCATCTGGAATGACTAATTTTGCTGTACTCGCCTCAAAATCCATTGCTCTAAGGAGATTAAATGCAGGTCTGTTCACCTTTTGGAACAATCCGCGAGTAAACCTCATGCCCATGATGACAGTTATTAGAATCATGATAGAGGTTAGGCAAAAGCCAGTCCAGCCATCACCGAATAACGCTCTGGAAATGAAAACTTCCATCATCAGAAATGGCACGGTAGTCATCATAAAAATCAAATTTTCAGATACCGGGCCCTTATTTCTCCTAGAATGGATGGCATTCCATCCATTGTGATTCTTTTCCCAAGGGCGGAAATGGTTACCCTCGTCCTGCTCTGCTGCCTTTGAGACCAATGCATGCAATCTGCTAATTCGGGTGAATTGAGTAGTGCCGACATCGAGGTTTTCCTCTTGAATCGCTGCCAAACGATCCATTGCTTTGTCATAGAACCCCATGTCGGTAAGAATGGCGGCTTGTTCGACAAGTGGCACCGATTCAAATGGAGCGACTTCTCGACATTCTTGCCACCAGAAGAGTGCATCCTCGTATAGGCCGAGTTCGTCAGCCATTAGGCGACCACCTCTAACCCAAGCATCTACTCTTGATGGTTCTAGAGCGACTACTTTTCTGCATGCGTTTAGAGATCTAGACGCTCGTCCTAGGTCTGCTTGTGACTTATCAGATAATTCGAGGCTAGAAATCATCCACCAAGATTCGGCATGAGAAGGGTCTGCTTTTACGGCTGCTCTAGCCGACTCGAGAGCGCCCTCAATGTCACCTTCATCCTCTGCAGCAATTGCATCGAGATAGTGGTCTTCAGCGTTCATCATTTCCGCCTCCATCGCCCTTACCGTATCTCTGGGAACGGAGTGGCGATGGGTCGCGTGAGAAGTGGTGTCCCTTAGGTCGAGGTCCACCTACGCGCTTGGAGGTACCGCAACTGAAGCATTCGTCTCTGCTTGCGAAGTTGTTCTTTCGGCATTTAGGACAATCCCAATCCCCAGCTCTTTTTTGAGGTTCTCTGCGGTCGTCACGTCCACGTCGGTCATCACGTCCTCTACGGTCGTCACGTCCACGTCGGTCATCTCGGCCTCTACGGTCATCACGTCCACGTCCTCCGCCGCCTCCGCCTTTGGATTCTCCACAGCGGTTGCATTCTGTACGGAAAGAGAAATTTGAGTTGTTACACTTAGGGCAATCCCAATCATTGTTGGTGAAATGGCCTTTATCACGATTATCATCGCGACCTCTGCGGTCATTTCTACCGCGGTTATCGTCACGTCCACGTCGGTCATCTCGTCTTTCACGACGTTCTGGTGGCTTAGAATCTCGCTCACTCTTAGGTTTCTGACAGCGATTGCATTCATTTCTGCTTGCATAGTTGACATTGCCACAGTCCCGACACAACCAGTCTTCACCACGGCCGGAATCTCTACCACGTCGGTCATCACGTCCACGTCGGTCATCTCGGCCTCTTCGGTCGTCACGTCCACGGCTTCCGCCGCCTCCGCCTTTGGATTCTCCACAGCGGTTACATTCTGTACGGAATGCGAAATTTGAGTTATTGCACTTAGGACAATCCCAATCATTATTGTAACCCCCATCACGATTGTTATCACGTCCACGGCCAGAATCTCTGCCACGTCGGTCGTCACGTCCACGACGATCATCACGTCCTCTTCGGTCGTCACCTCCTCGTCTATCATCTCTTGCAGGTCGCCTGTCATCTCTTTGACGGCGAGGGCGAATTGTGATTTCAGCCCCTACTAGGGAATTTGCATTGGCCTTGCGATCCAAGTGGGCGATATGGACAAGTGAATTGTCTAGGTTGCCGATTACTCCATCGACTTTGCCGACATATTTCTCACTCCCATCGACCATAACCGAACCTAGGGCTGGGCAGGAACCGTTGTAACTAACGAGCAAACCACCTTCGTGGCTGACCCTCTCGACCGTCCCTTTGAACATAACCTGCCCTCAAGGTTCCACTTTTCATGATGCCGGTTCAATCTCTACGCGCAATTAGTGCTGCACCGAGCATACAAACGATGGTTGCAATCATACTGAGAGCAGGTAATCCGCTATCATCAAGCCCCGGTTCAACTGGAACTGGAACTTCCTCCGATTCGAGTGGGTCATCTACATTTATCACTAGAATTGCAGTTGCTCCTTCTGAATCTTGGGCATGAATCTCGACGGTATAATCTACTGTATCCTGGGTAAAGCAAGCTGCGACTGAAAGGGAGACATCCCAAGCGACTCCACTTTGGCTGAATCCAGTTGTACTATCTCCACACATTATTGCAGTTAGGCTAACATCTCCACCATCTGGGTCAATAACGCTTCCACTTAGTGAGAATGAGAGGTAATCAGCCGACCAAGTAGCATTTGTTCCGTCGATCAATGAATTAATACTAATCACAGGAGGAGTATTTTCTTTCTCGAGTCCGAGATCAATGTATGCATTCCAGTCAAGCATTCCATCAGCTGTAGCAGTCAGATGAACTTCGAAAGAACCGGGGGCCATTCCAGAGAGGCTAAGAGTTGAAGTCGCCATCGAGGAACCGAGATTTAGTCCACTTGATGGGCCATCATTTCCACTCTGGGTTGCTGCTAAATCTAGCGAAATACTCTGAACTAGTAGAGTAGGAGTAACTTCGATATCAACTGAATCTCCATAGGTTCCTTCAGTCGCACTAAATGAGAGTGGTTGTCCGAATCTCCAGGTTCGAGTTGAATCTGCATTCTCCCCATATGGGTCCACAAGTGAACATGTTGCAGCGCTGGATTCACTGGTTCCAGCGGTCGCTAGGAAGTCACCGTCTCCATTCATTCTACTCGACCATCCAGTTTCGTCGAATGCGCAATCGAGACTCCAGCCATTGTCGTCACTCGCCCAATCTGCTAAGTCTTCTCCAGTTACGATAAGTTCCTCGTTTCCTTGAACAAACATCGGAAATACCGTATCAGCTACTGGTGCAGTAGCGCCCCAAACGGGTGCTTCATTAGTCTCTGGAGGCATTGTAGTCAAGTCGATGAATAGATTTCTTCCCATCGGCCAATCCATTTTATCATAGTCGACATCGAGGGCTATTTTCAAGCGCCCATCGGGTAGATGAATCTCAGATACTATGGCCGCACCAAGATTGGAAACCCCATCATCTTGGACATCATATTCTGCCATACGAAGTCCCTCCACCGCTGGGAATGTAAATTCAAGACGGGCATGAGTCATATTGGTCGCATTTAGAGCGAGAGTGAAGTTGCTCTGTCCCGAATTAGGTAATTTGTTGAAACGCATATTGCTAGTTTCACCATCTTTGAGGAACATCGAGATCTCAAGGTTGTCAGTAGCAGCGACCGGCACTTCTCGACAATCAGAACTTGCGAACATATTCTGGCACTGTCGCTCCTCAGGATGTTCATCTGGAACCAGATTGATCTCGTCCAGAGCAATTCCATCTTCGACGAATTCAAGGTCATTCCAATCAACTCCGCCGCGATGCGCAACTCCTTCTCTCAGTCCAAGCCTAGTATCCATATCTGCGATACATTTGGGCCCAATTTCTCTAACCGCTTCTCTTTCATCGGTAGATAACCATGAGTTATTGCCGCCTGGTACGCCATCGAATAATCCGTCAATGTTCTCTCTAACAATAGCAGCTTTGCTGTCATTTACCCACGAATTAGCATAGATTTCAGCACTTGCCCAATCGGAAAGAATCTCGATATCGAAGTTTGCGTGATTGTAATCGAATAGATCTTCAAATGTATAACCAGAACAATCGACATCGCTAAGTTGCCGTCCACTGGTGTCTGCACTGCTCATTCCAGAAAGGGAAACGGTACTAATCAAAATAGCCAAAATGAAGGCCGTAAGACTTCTCCTCATATTCTGCCCTACGGGCAGGGTCCCCTTAGTGTGTTTCGGCTCACGGAGTGAGTTTAGCCATTCTTGATGTGAAAAGGTACACGGGGAGCAGGCTCCAGATAATAGCGGCCAGTGAAGTCATTCCAGGGTGTATATGTCTACCACTTTCTGCAAGTGGCCACTCTAACATGTGATGATATACGCCATTGGGAGAGAATAAATCCACAATGGCTTCAATTCTGAGGTATTCAGGAGATGTGAGGTCAGCAATTTCGATGCCCATTAAGCCAGCAACAAGGGTGGTAAGAACAAGCCATAGGAGAGTGAAAATCATCCAAGTTCCAAGTCCTACTGCCATAGATGAACCCATGTCTCTCGCCCATGAAGAAGCGAGTAGCTGAATCGATGTGTACCAAAGTAGGAGAAGGCAATTTGCAAGGAAATGAATGAATAATTCATCAAGATTTGGAACTGAATTCATCCGATACCAAATTATGAGTAAAGAGAGGATGTTTAGCACAATTACGGGTATTGCAATCGCTGCCCAATGTCCGATAACCATTGACCTAGCAAGCACCTTTCTGTTAATCGGTTGAGAGAGTTTGACTTCAAGAACCCCTGAAATTCTGTCTCGACTAATTCCGTCAAAGGAAACCAGAACTGCCCCCATTGTTGCAGAGAATATGATGAATGCTGTTGAAGCATACATCACATCGTATGCTGAATCAATCACTAGACCAGAGGGGAGATTTGCCTTGGGGTCTGATAATCCCCATGTACTAAAGAGAATGAACATTGCAAGAAGTGGCCAAATCACCATCATTCGGCCTGCACGAATTCTTTCATTCATTATCGCCTTTGAAAGGTCGAATAATTGACTCATTCTTCCTCAACCCCCAGTCGTTTGAATGGTAGCATAGAGTCCTCTGAAAGATCCATACTCACATCATCAGGGTCGATGCCAGTTGCAGCACAAATCATGTCGACAAGGTCGACTTCATCGGCATCGAGTCCAAGAGCATCCTTTACTGAATTGATAGTGCCTTCAATCAGGAGTTGACCGTGATGCAGGAGGGCAATTCGGTCAACTAGGTCCGCCATTTCTGCAACTTGATGCGAAGAGATGATGATTGCAACGCCCTTAGATGCCAATTGTTTGAGCAGATTACAAAAAGCCCGCTGTGCGAGCGGGTCAAGGCCATTCAAAGGTTCGTCCATTACGAGAATTTTAGGGTCTCCCAGTAGAGCGCAGGCTAGCGATAATCGTTGGCGCATTCCTTGAGATAAATTATCGAGAATTAGATCAGAACGCGAACTTAGTCCAACTCGTTTGAGTAATTTGTTGACATCTCCTCCGCTCCCATGCATCAATGACATGGCAGTCAAAGTTTCAGCAACTGTACTGCGCCCTTCCCATCGAACTTGTTCAGGCATGTGACCTATGTTACTACGCCTAGTTTCGATGCTCTTGTCGATATTACCATCATGAGTAAATATTCCACTAATTACTCGGAGCAGAGTTGTTTTTCCTGCACCATTAGGCCCGATTAATCCTAAAATTACGCCCTTTTTGATTTCAAGGTCGATAGAATGTATTCCTGCTCCATCACGTTTCACCCATGGTTTCCATGTTGAAGTGTCACGGACCTGGTGCCGATAAGTCACATCGGATAGGGAGAGGATGGACTCCATTGGTCCTGAGAAATCGTGCCACCCATTACAATGTGCCGCTAAAGACTCTTGAATAGGGTTTGACTTATCCATCTTCCATCACTCGCCGAACCGTGATTGGCGGGGTAGTGACATCATTTGCTCTTCTTGGAACTCTATTTGGAGCTCTCCGTTGGAAGACTGATGAATTTGATCGTACTGCCTTTATTGCGCTAGCGTGTGGTATTGCAGCGATGTGGTTCACGCCATTTGGGATTTTGGTACTGGGGCCTCTTGCGCTAATTATCTCTGTAATCAGTCCAGCCGGTCGAGAGGAATGGCTACACTTCAGGCAACGCCGAATATTGACCTCAATCGCATTGGTCATAATATTGGTATTAGGAGCATATACTCCGGTATCAACTCCGAAAGGCGCACCTGCTTGGGGGGAGCCAATCGCTACCGAAAACCCCCATGCTCCAGCCTGGCCTGCAAGTGAACAATATACATGGTTTCACGATGGTGCTGTAATCGGCGTTTTGGTGGAGAGGACACCTCATACATTTGCGTATTACGGCCAATCTGCATCTACCTTAGAAATTGGCATCATGCTGGGAATGCACGAAGATCGCCTTCGCCAATCAATCGAAGTGATTGACGATAAAGTTCCAGTGATTAGTATAGATGCAAATGCTTTTTCTCTATCGGAAGTAGAAACCGAACCTACTCATAATTACAATGGTGAAGAGTACTCAGTAATGCGTTTCGAAGTCATACGAGACGATGGATTTACCACGACGATTGCAAATGTGATTGTAGTGTGTTTCCCTTCTACTGGCGGTGAACTCACATTGCTAACAATTACCCGACCCATCATTTCACCGAGGAATGATGTATTCGAAGAAATGCTTGTTTTACAGTATATCGAAGCCAATGAATAAGAAATTTAGGGCACCCTAAATTATATGTACATCCGACATAAGGGCCCCTTGAATTGGAGTGATAATATGCGCCCTACAACTATATCTGCTAGCCTACTTGCTTTACTCATAATAACTGGTGCACTTTCCGGTTGCTTGGAGAAGGACGACCTGATAATCGAAGGCGTAATCGATGCACAGGATGATACTCTTACCATCGCATATATCACACAAGACGATTATGAAAACCCCAATGAGGACCCACAGGTTCTCGCTGACTACCTCTCAAATGAACTTGGAGTAACCGTAGAACTCTACCATGTCACCTCAGATGGGATGGCCATTCAGGCTCTGCGCTTCGGTCATGCTGATATCGCCTTTATGGATGGTGCTTCGGCATGGGTTGGATGGCAGAAATACGGCCTCGATGTCCTAGCTGCGGACCAGAAGTCCGATGGCCGTACTTACTACAATGCTCATGCATGGGTTCTCAACGGTACCGATGTTGCAGATGCCTATCTAGATGGAAATGATACTACAGACCCATTCGCTTTGCTTGAGGGTAAGACCTCCTGCCATACAGGATGGCTGAAGTCGGCGGGCATGCTAATGCCAATGGGATATTTGATCGGCAATGGATATGTCGAGGTCGTCGGTGATGTTGGAGATATTTCCAGCCTACGTGATACTATTACTACCCATTTTTCAGAGAGCTCTTCAATTCCTGATAAGGGAACTCCATACTATGGATACGACGGAGCGGTCAAGTGCCTCTCCGATGGAACAGGAGATGTTGCATTTGCCAAGGATTCAACCGTGGATTCATATTGCAATAACGATAATGCATCTGAGAATGAGGAATGGTGCTTAGATGTCGAGGAATACATCAAACTTCCAACATTCGGCCAAAGCCCTTCCCACCCAGTTGTGTACAACCCAGACCTGATTTCGGTTGATGCCGCAGATATTCAAGCTGCTTTGGCGGGAATGAGCCAGAGTGATGAGGGCGTAGTCATCCTGAACGATTTACTCTCCACCGATGGTTTCATCATTACTGAAGCAGAGACCCATCTAGGGTCTTACGGTAGTCTGGTCGGAGAGATCCCTGGAATCGATGCTTACTACAACGACAAGTACGAAATCGTGATTGAGTGAGTCTAGTGGTTCCCAATCTCGTTACCTTGAAAGATCTCTGTGTAGGTTATGACACCCCGCTTATTTCAGGTATCAACCTCAAGGTAGGAAAGGGAGAGGTTATCGCGGTTCTTGGACCATCAGGGCTTGGAAAAACTACCCTGCTTCGAACCATTGCTGGGCTCGTCGCTCCTATCGATGGAGAGGTAGAGGTCAATGTGCCAAACCGTGGTGGCTTAGGGTACATACCACAACGCCTAGGCCTCGTCCGCCATTCTAGTGTTTGGACCAATGTTAGTCTGGGTGCTAAGGTGACGGGACTCAAGCATCACGATAGAGAGAGGAGAGTAGCTGAAGCAATTGAGAAAATGGGTCTTCAAGATAAGATAACAGAACCGGTTCGCAGACTTTCAGGTGGTCAACAGCGAAGGGTTGCTACGGCTCGAACAATTGCCCAGAGACCAAGGCTCATATTAGCTGACGAATTCCTCGGTGAATTGGATGATGAAAATGCCAATCAAGTACTTATTGCAGTTCTTGAACTCGTAGAGCAAGGTAGTACCCTCATTATGGTAGAACATCATGAGGAGAGAGCAATAGAAATTGCCGATAGAGTCTGGAGGATTACCGATGGCGAATTAGTGGAGGAATCTGTATGAAGAAACGAATATTCTTCATTTCTTCCGGCCTCATTATTCTCGCCTTGTTAATACTCAATGATTTCATGGGCCAGAGGATAACTATAGCTGGTTCTTGGAATAATTTAGTCACCTTTGTTTTTGATGATCTAATACCTCCTGATTGGCGAGTAATCGAGTCAGAAGAATGTGGTTTCTTCTGCTCAGCTGCATGGTTAGGAATGTGGGAAACAATCAAAATTGCATTTGTCTCTACAGTTATAGGATTTGTTTTTGCCATTTTGATTTCGGTCTTCGCAGCTTTGAATCTTTCACCGATTTGGGTATCGCTTGTTGCCCGTTCAGTCCTTGCAGCGATGAGGACAATACCATCAATTATCTGGGCTACACTTTTCCTGGTAGCCATCGGACTCGGCCCAGTTGCAGGTATATTCGCCATGACATTCTATACCATAGGCTATCTTGGAAAATTGCAATATGAAGCAATTGAGGGAATGCAATCAGCTCCTCTTGAAGCGGCAAAAGCGATGGGTATGAGGCGACATGAAGTTGCCATTTATGTAGCAATACCAGAGGTGGCTAACCATTTGATTAGTCAACTAATTTTCATGTTTGAATATAATGTGCGGCACGGGACGGTTCTAGGACTCGTTGGAGCAGGTGGCATCGGCCTCTTGATTCAAACCGCCTTGATTTCCCATCAGTATTCACGAGTGACAGCTCTCTTAATCGTCATCTTCGTGGTGGTATTGGTAATCGAGGGTATCAGCATGGTAGCACGTTCATTCGTAACTGAAGAAGGTGATGTGAAGCGCCCTTCTTGGTTTACGGTCTTTCACACACCTCGGCGGGCGAGCCGTTGGCATCATTCCGATGATGAAAGTGAATGAGATTATCTAATCCATAAGGGCTTGCCGAAGCTCAGCATATTGTACGTACTCATCACGGTCTGAGAAGTTGTTCATAGCCCAATCAAACCGTTGAATCACCTTTGCTCCGAACCCACAATCCTGAATGTGCCTTTCATCCGTGTTGGTATTACCTACGGTCGGCCCGAATACCTTCAAGAGAAGTGGGCCGTAGTCACCACAGAAAATCTTGTAATTACGATTACTGAGCCCCAACGGACAGGGCTCAATGTGTAGTTCGACCTCGAGGTTCCAGCCAATATTTGTGAGCGCTAATGCGAGAGCATTGATTCTCTCCTTCGCAATCTCTCCCTCGCCAATGTAGAGGTACCTCTCACCGATAACACGGCCGGATTTGCTATTGCGAACCTCTTCCACAAAGCAAGTTATTATCCTCTCAATTTGAGGGTTTCTGTTTGCATTACTGATTTGCTTTTGGGAAATTATGTCTCGTTTTTGAGATGATAATGTAGACGAGATCTCGCAATGGCAGAGGGACTAGCCAGGCGAAAGGAAACATCCAGCGCCAATTCCAGCGCATGTAGAGCAGACAGCGAATTCCTGCTGCAGAGCGTATGTAGGGCTTACCATTTCGAACTAGAACTACTGTATCAGCAGTAATCTGATTTTTCTTGATAGTCTCTTCACCTTCTGGACTTTGCAATTCAGATAATTTGAGTTCTTTAGCGAGTCGGCGTGAAAGGAAATGCCCGGAACGCGTGCACATAGCACACATTCCATCGAGATAGAGTGTGTCAGTCATGTTACTCAGCAGCAATGTGAAGGTTGCCATCAGCATATGAGATTTGGATTCTGTTTGGGAGTTTGCGAGTTAATGCAGCCAAGGAGTCGTAGATTTCATTTTCTTTTACTTTGAATGATTTTGCAGCCTTCTTGGTAGACCATGGTACCTCTTCGAAATCCGATTGGCGAATCCACTCAAAGAGTCTCATCTCAAACTCGGTAATCTCCTCTGCCATGACCTTCCCATGAGGGCCTAGACCTTCAACCTGACCATCAGGAAAGAGCGACCATTCTACGGCAACATTCCTCACTTTCGATGAACCCATCGAGAAGGGTATTGAGTGCTTTTACGAATGGTACTTCGAGGCCAAGATCCTTTGCTCTATCTCTGAACATTCGGGCGGCCCGAACTCCTTCAGCGACCATTACCATCTCCTCAAGAGCTTGTTCTAGGGTTAATCCACTACCGAGTTTTTCGCCCATCCTACGATTTCTACCGTGTGGTGAAGTTGCTGTGACATAGAGGTCTCCAAGACCCGCAGGCCCGAATGCGACCTCCGCTCTTGCCCCTAATTGGGGTAGAAGGATACACCCTTCACGGAAACCAGCGCTGAAAATTGCGGCTTTGAGATTGTCACCGCCTAGGGTACCGGTTTGCTTCAAGCCGTCAACAAGGCCACAGGCAAGGGCGACGACATTCTTGAACGCCCCCCAGAGTTCTGCACCCGCTGGGTCAGAGGCTGCGTGTAGAATGAAAGTTGGAGTGGTCAAGGTTCCTGCAAGTCGTATTGCAACCGATTCATCTTCACTTGCGACCAGTGCAGTTGTCATAACCCCTCCAGCAGCTTCAGGAGCGATGGTGGGTCCAGTAAGAACCGCTAACGGATTGTGCATATCCTTCTCGCTAAGCATTTCGTGAATGGCTTCACTAATCAGGCGCTTTCCAGGAGCTAAACCTTTGGCAAGGTCGAGTAGAACATGGCCTGGTCGAAGATGAGGGAGCAAATCTTCTACAACTCCCAATATTACAGATGAAGGAAGAGCGAGTACGATAATTTCTGTACCATCTAATGCTTCTTCGAGATGCATTGTGACATCAATACCTTCGAGTGAGTGTTCTGGTAGGTACTTGTGATTCATACCTTCCATGGTGATAGATTCGTAGACTTCTTGCTCAATAGTCCAGCCTTTGACGCTATGACCTTCAGCAATCCACAGTTTTGCAATTGCGCTTCCCCAGTTCCCCAATCCGAGCACTGCAATATGAGCCATGTTACTTCGTGGCAAACCAATCCCCTTTAGGGGATTCCCTTGTGCAAGGTGTTCAAAGTAGGGTTCAATGGGTTGAGAAGGACAAGGAAGCGGCCGTTTAATTTTACAAGATAACCGTTGAAGAAGCGATTGTTTCAGAAGAGGTCGTCATCTTCGTCTTCGACAGCAAAGAGATCAGAGTTGTCCTCTTCCTTCTTCTTAGATGCAGCTTTCTTCTTTGGAGCCGCCTTCTTCTTAGGAGCCGCTTTCTTAGCAGGTTCGGGAGCCGCTTCAGGCTCAACCTCAACCTTCTCTACAGCCTTAGTTTCAGCAACAGCGGCTTCTGCCTTTGCAAGAGCATCCTTTGCACGTGCTGCTGAAATTTGAGCCTCTCTAGCTTCCATTTCTTCAGGAGTAATATTCGCTTGTGCAGCGAGGGCCTTTCTGCGATCTTCCCTAGCCTTGCGCTCAAGTTGTCGATGGCGAGCTCGCTCGATATTCTGAAGCATAAACATAGCATCGTGCTCAAGAAGTGGTGAATCGGAGATTAATGTGACATCAAGCCAAGCACCATCTTCGATTAAGAACTCAGCCAATGGCTCAAAGTTCAAGTCGGATTTCTTGATTTGAGTATAGTGGAGAGCATTACCCATTCGATGCTCGATACCGGAGAAATGACAGTAGAATTGTTTGGTTCCAATAGTTTCACGCACTTGGTCAAACAATTCGCCGTAGTCTTCCGAGGTTCGCAAGCGCCCATGGCCACGTGCGTGGATATGAGCTAGATTGAGAACAGGAATGGTTCCTTCAACATGGTTGACTACCTCTAAGACTTCTTCGAGGCTTCCCCATAATTCTTGGCGGCCGCTGGTTTCTACTCCTATCTTAGAAGCAGTACCTTCTTTCAACCAAGGGAATACCGGATATTCATCTTCATCATCATTCCAAATATCATGAATCCTCTGAACAATTCCTTTGAACACGCTTGCGACCTGCTCATTTGCTTCTTGTCCGCGACTCATCTCTCCATAATGTCCTGCGTGAAGTGTAACATGGCGTGCGTTAATCGTCTTTGCAGCCTGTAATGCAGCTTCGACTTTAGCAAGGCTACGGTTTCGTTCGAGGCGATTACCAAGCAACTCCGAGTAGTACGGGCCGTGAATGTTCATTTCGAAATCAGTTTTGTTTGCAAGAACTCCTGCTTGCCAGTACTGTTCGAAGTGCTGAGGTGCTACCATGCGCACCGTTTGGACTTCCATTGTTTCAAGTCCAAGAGAGATAATATCGTCCATTCCCTCTACGATTGTACGGCCTTTACAGGAGAGTGGTACTCCGGCCGGTCCAAGTTTGACACCCATGATTCCATCCCCGCAGGTCAGGCCGAAGGGGTGTCCTATGTTAACCCCTTTCCGTCAACCGCTCCCAACTGGCCGCGATTCGACGTGCGTGGGTTCATGAGAGAGAACCAGAACGGAGGGTCCATGCAGCCTCATGTCAGGGCCGCGGTTGACGCATTCCGTGCTGGTCAACCTGTGTGTCTTTTCGATGCAGAGAACAGGGAAGGGGAAACGGACCTACTATTTCCGGGTCAAGCCGCCACACCCTCTACCATGCGTCAACTTCGCTTCGATTGCGGCGGCTTACTATTCCTAGCAATTGGCCATGAAGTTGGCGAATTATTCAGGCTTCCATTTTTGCAGGATTTGCATATGGACGAGCGTTTGATGGCAGACCATGAAGTTCTACGGCATCTTCAGACAGATGATTTACAATACGATACTCGTAGTGCGTTCACCCTTTCGATTAACCACCGTGAAACATTTACTGGAATAACTGATCACGACCGAGCCCTAACTACTCGACGGTTCGCAGAGTTATTTGCCGAAGTGAGTGAAAGCGGGGTAAATTCGCTTGAGGCTCTCGGTGCTGAATTCCGCACACCAGGACACATACCTGTGTGCAGAGAAGCCGAAGGCGGTCTATCCATACGACAAGGCCATACTGAATTGGCAGTAGGCCTAGCACGCCTTGCTGGGTTGACTCCAGTAGTTATTGGAGCAGAGATGCTACAACCAGATGGCGACCTCGCTCTCGCAGTAGATGATGCCCGTATTTGGGCGGAGGAGAGAAATATCCCATTCTTGACCGGAGAAGAATTAATTTCCGCCCTCGGTCTCTAAGAGAGTCAGCCCTATCCCGGAATACGGAGGAGAAACAAATGGTCCGCGTAATGGCAGTTGGAGTATTCGACCTTCTTCATGCTGGGCATCTGCATTATTTGGAGCAGGCAAAGGTTCTAGGCAATCATTTGACGGTAGTTGTAGCACACGATGATACCGTACGAAAGCGTAAGCATGAGCCTGTAACTGGACAAGATTTACGCCGTCGAATGGTAGAGGGCCTAAAGCCTGTTGATGAAGCAATTATTGGCAATCCTCCGGATGTCCCGATTTTCGATATTCTTCCAAGTGTTAACCCTGATGTAATTGCTCTAGGATATGACCAAGAGCACGCAGAAGAGAGAATTAGAATTTCACTTGAAGAACGAGGCCTTGGCCACATCAAAGTGATTCGAGTTGAAGGCCTATCTGATGATCTCGATGGAACTCGCAAAATCATCGCCAGAATTCTCAATTTAGCAGCGACAAGAAAGCACCTTGACGAGGAGGGGATTTGATGTTCACAGGAATTGTTGCTGGAATGGGCCGTATCGTTTCATCTGAAGGAGATGAGGTAGTGAGGGTTGTAATAGACTTCAGTCTAGTTAGCACTGACTTACTTGAGGTGGGTGCATCGGTTTGTGTGGATGGAGTTTGCTTAACAGTAGCGGCAATAAATGATTCTGAAATCTCCTTTGATGTAATCCCGGAAACTCTTCAATTAACAACAATCGGTGAAAAAATAGAGGGCAATTGGGTCAATCTTGAACGCGCTCTAAAAATGGGAGATGAGCTCGGCGGCCACCTTCTTTCTGGACATGTTATGGGTACAGGAGAGATAATCACTCGAGATGGTGGAGAAGACCATCTAGACCTCTTCATCGATTGTCCAGATGACATTATTCGATTCATTCAGCCAAAGGGATTTGTAGCCATAGATGGCATTTCTCTAACCGTAGGCCATGTCGAAGAGGGTGGCTTTTCTCTGCATCTGATTCCAGAGACCCTACGCTTGACCACTATAGGTGGGAAACAATTGGGTAGCAATGTGAACATCGAAGTAGATACGATGACACAGACTGTTGTCAGTACAGTAGAGAGAATCATGGAGGGAATGGCTTGAATCGAATCGCAATAGTGTGCGGCAGTTTTCACAAAGCAGAGATAGAGCGCATGCTAGTTTTCGCTCAACAACAGGCCGACAAAGAAGGTCTTGAGGTTGCAGAAGTGGTATGGGTTCCAGGAGCAATGGAAGTACCACTTGCACTTGATCGCCTACTATCTGGCGATGATATAGATGGCGCAGCATGTCTTGGAATTATTGAGCGTGGTCAAACTCAACATGGGTTGGTGATGGGCCAAGTAGTAACCAAAGCCATCATCGAACTACAATTAGTTCATGACAAGCCAATTGGTTTGGGAATAATTGGTCCCGGTGCTGAGCCAGAGCACATAGGACCACGGCTGGAGCCTCATGCGAGAGCTGCAGTATCTGCGATTTCATCCATGCTCTGATTACGTTCTATCCACAGAACGATTGTCCATGTAAGTGCTAATAGTGCGACATTAGTAAACCAGACCCAAGGTGTGGACCATCTAGTGCCATCAACCATCCAATCACTAAACGGGTGTAGGAATGGCGTTGGAAAGAATTGTATTGTATGACTTGGAATATCTACGATAATATGTGCAATCCATGGTATGGTTGTGTACCATGCCAATAGTTTCGGCGCATCATGCCCTCTTCTGTGAAGAACAAACCAAACTCCAAGAAAAATTAGTAAGGCAAAGAATAGAGAATGCGACCACTGATAAATATCCCAAGCGATAGGGTGCATGTCCGAAGTAACCGTGTTTTCATCAATACTAACCCTCTCTCTACCTTGCATCAGTCCGACGATTGAAGCCGGTACGAAAGCTATGAGATCAGGTAGTACACCCATTGGTCCGGAGACTTTCCAAGATATTTTTCCCCTCGTAAAAGCCATTCCCCATAACCAGTGAGATAGTATATCCATGGGTGGCCGAATTGACACATTGGTTTTAATTTTCAGAGCCAATGTTCAAGGATGACATGCGCATGGATGGGCTCATGGGCGACGAAGTGCGCAATGTCATCATCATCGGAAGCGGTCCCGCAGGCTATACTGCAGGACTGTATAATGCACGGGCAATGTTGAGACCTCTAATGTTTGCAGGATACATGTCTGGTGGGCAGTTGATGTTGACTAGTGACATTGAAAATTTCCCTGGATATCCCGAAGGAATCGGCGGCCCAGAGATGATGATGCAGTTACGTGAACAAGCCGAACGCTTCGGTTTGGAAGTCCAAGATCGCAATGTTGAGAGCATAGATACAACAGTTCGACCATTCAAGGTATTTAGTGAAGGAGAGGAATACCAAGCACATTCACTGATTATTTGCACAGGTGCCGAATCAATCTGGCTTGGTGTCGAAGGTGAGAATGAACAGAAAGGACGTGGAATTTCAACTTGTGCGACATGTGATGGCGCCTTTTTCCGTGACCAGGAGATCATGGTTGTGGGTGGCGGTGATTCAGCAATGGAAGAAGCAACCTTCTTGACTCGTTTTGCATCCAAAGTAACATTGGTCCATCGGCGCGATGTCTTCCGTGCATCTCAAGTGATGTACGACCGAGCAGCAGCACATCCTAAGATTGAGATTTGTACTTTCCGTCAGGTGAAAAAGTGGCTATCGGACGATAGTGGACTTACCGGGGCCCTTCTAGAGGACCCAAGAGATGGCTCGACTGAAGAAATATCGGTAACAGGTGCATTCATCGCCATTGGGCATAAGCCAATCACAGCTTTCCTCGATGGACAATTAGAAACTGATGATGAGGGTTATTTGGTCCATAAGGAACTCACTATGACCAGTGTGCCGGGAATTTTTGCAGCAGGAGATGTTGTCGATACCCGTTACAAACAAGCCATTACTGCTGCTGGATTAGGATGTCAAGCCGCACTCGATGCTGAGCGTTGGCTTGAAGACAACGTCCACTGACGCACCCTTTGATGGTAGACCTTGCGCGCCACTCACGGCACGTCCTTTTGCCCCAAGTTGGGATTGAAGGGCAAACCAGACTAGCGAAGGCAAAGGTGCTCTGCGTAGGTGCTGGTGGATTAGGTTGCCCAGTTATCCAGTATCTAGCTGCTGCGGGCATTGGCCACATTACAATCGTTGATGACGATATGATAGACATCTCGAATTTACAACGTCAAATTCTCCACCGTACAGCAGATATTGGAACACCAAAGGCGGAATCTGCAGCACGATTCATTACTGAACTCGATCCAAATATTTCAGTTGCTTATTTTGTTGAGAGAGTCAACGAAACCAATGCTAGCCGACTCTTCGAAGGACATGATGTCATTATTGATGGGACCGATAATATTCCTACTAGGTATTTGATTGATAATACATGCATAGAATTAGGTATTCCATGGGTGTATGGTTCGGTTTATAGATTTGAAGGACAGGTCTCAGTATTCAATCTCAATGGCGGTCCAACCTATTCAGATCTCTTTCCAGAAGCGCCACCAGCTGAATTAATTCCTTCCTGTGCTGAAGCGGGAGTATTGGGAGTACTTCCTGGAACAATCGGTTGTCTTCAAGCAACAGAAGTTATCAAAATCATCATCAAACAGGGCGAACCGCTTAGAGGAAAATTGCTAATCTTTGATGCCCTTGACACATCAATGAGGACATTGAGATTTGGAAATATCGAGAGTGAACAGGTTGAAGAGGCGGGAATTAGTGCCGATGAAACGATGATGAAGTCATTGGACGCAAGCGAAGCAATTCAACGGCTTGCCGATGGTTGGAATCCATACATTATCGATGTAAGACGCAGAGATGAGCGAGCGCAAAATAGGATTGCTCGTAGTGATGATTTCTGTCCTCACGAAGAGATCGATTCTGTAATTCCTCGAATTCCTGAAAACAGGGATGTTTTACTCTACTGCTTAGGAGGAGTGCGCTCATCTATCGCTATCGCACATTTGATTCAGTCAGGTTTAGATTCTACTAGATTATTCAATCTCGAAGGTGGAATTGCAGGTTGGTCGGCAGTTGACCCAGATGGTATCATCTACGGTTGAAAGGTCATTTTTGTAGGTGAACCTTCAAGGGGCTCTTACAGAGCCCCCCAAATGTGGCAAAGCTCATTGTGGCCGACGAGAATGAAGGAAGACGCAGTCTTCTCGCTAGCACTCTTGAGCGCGCAGGCTATGATGTAACGAGAGCCGGAACACTACGTCAGGCCGAGGGAACAGCACTTGCTACAATGCCAGAAGTAGTCTTGATGGATGGTGAATGGAAAACCGATGATGCCATAGATGCAAGTCAACGATTGATGAGCGACCCAGAGTTTGCTTTCAAGTGTAGGATTGTTATTCTGTCTCGAACAACTACGGAAGAATATCTTGTCAGTGCCGCAAGGGCAGGAATAAGCGAAGTAATTTTCAAGCCGGTAGATATGAACCAATTATTAGTTCAACTTGAGAAGCATTCCAAGAAACAATTCGTCAAACCCCCTGCAGAAGTTAGCGATGCAACAGGAACCGGACGTGGCGGAACTTTCGATGTCTCGATGGTAATGGGTGATGGGTCGTGGGCCTTACCCATGCTCAAAGGCTTGGTAACTCCAGAGAAAATCAATATCGATTTCGTAAATGAAATCCTTGAACAACTTGGAGAAGAAGGTATTGAGGTAGAAGAGAGTTTAGATCCAAGTCTCGTTTCCAATATGCTCAGATTGGCTCTGAATTCAATCGTTAACGACATGGATAATGTCCCATCCGAGACCGAGACGAGTGATGACGGAGACAAAGAAACCAAGACCACAAAATTAGCAGGAGCCTTCATTCCAACGATGAAGAAAACAGATTCACTTGGAGAAGGAGGAGGAGTTTCAAAGAAGGAAAGTAGTATGTCTTCGATGGAAAAAGTTCTCCAAACGCAGGCGGATAATATTGCAACTGATATCGAGGATATGATGGATGGAATTCTTGATGAAATACCAGATAAGGTTGCACTGCTAGAGGATGAAGAAAAAACTCGAATTGATCCTGCTGTCCTTGAATTCACTAGACTGGTAAACGAAACTGCACATGAATTGATGTGGGATTTAGGTAGACCAGGTACGGTTACAGACCTTACTCTACTAACGCGAATTGAGGATATTACTGAGATGCTTGGTGATGTATTGTCCTCTCTACCCGGGAAAGTGGAGGAAGAAGAATGAAGGATTACAATGTTCAAAGATGGGCGTTTTGGGCACTTGCTGCTGCATTTGTTGTAGATTTTCTTGGATATGCTTTCATCGTTCCAATATTGCCTTCATGGAAAGCCCAGTTCGCACTGTCGAATACCGAGGCAACAGCACTTGTCTCTTTTTGGGCAGTACCTTTGTTTATTTTTGGGCCCAAAACCGGACGTATTACAGATCGATTTGGAGCAGGAAAAACGATTCTTGCATCACTATTTCTCCTAACAATCTCAGCACTTCTTTATCTTGTAGCTACGATGGATTTGCCCATTGATGGATTCTATGTGCTCGCATTAGCGAGGCTAATACATGGAGCATCAGGTGCGGCGATTCTTACCGCAGGCTTTGCTGCAGCAAGCCAGATTTGGCCAACACGTTTTGGAGAGATGTCTGGTAAATTGATTGCAATGGCTACAATCGGTGGACTACTTGGTCCAGTGATTGGAGGTATTTCGTATGAGATCGATCCAAACCTTTCCTTCATTCTATTGGCAATATTAACCGCAGGAGTAATCCCACTCATTTATGTCACAACAAATGACCTAGGTAAAGGAGACGAACCTGTGCAAGGAGGTGTGCCAATTTCAGTTTTCATCAATAATCCAGTACTATTCCGAATCGGCTTACTAGTGATGATGACAACTCTTGCAACCGGTGCACTTGAAGCCGGAGTACCTCTATTCCTCGGTGAAGAACTTGGGTTGAACTCAGGATGGATTGGTGCGATTATTCTTGTCATGGTTCTTGCTCAAGGAGCAGGTGGTTGGTTATGGGGAACACTTGTCGATAAGAATGGTCCAGTAAGGTACATGATTATCGGTTGGTCACTCGTTACGATATCACTAATTTCAGCAGGTATTGTCGCTTGGAAAATAACTGATTCAGTTACTGCTGCTTACTACATTATCGTAATTCTTGGTGTATTTCAATTCGCGATTGCTGCAGCTCAAGTACCGATGTTACCAATGGTTGATACAGCCACTTCACAAGCATATGGCAAGGGTGGTGCAGGACTTGCATTCGGCGCATTCGGAACCGCATGGGCAGCAGGTACAATCATCGGACCACTAATTATTGGGCCAGTTTATGATTACACAAATTCATGGGCAGTTGCATTAGGAATACTTGCGGTACCGATGGCAATTGGCCTATTGATTACCCTACGCAATAAGGAAATGCTCAGTGATTGTTATACCTCGGAGATGGCAAATCGTGTTTCTGAGTAATAATTCTTGGAAATGCGATGCTTTGAAGGAATACTCCCCTTCGGCAGAAATGAGGGGATGAGACCATGTCGCAAGGCCAGATGCCAACGATTCGAGGAACTGAATGGTCCGGAGGCCCTCCTCTTGAATTTCAGAACCTCCTTCCTGCTGATGCAGCAAAGGATGAACTGATGCGTTTTATTTCCGAACGCCACGATGGCCATCTTCCATTAATTTCAGCGTTTTGGGACCATGTTATTCGTGATGAAACATCATTCGATGGTGAATCATGGCATATCCACACTCAGAGAGTATTAGATGCACTAAAAAAGGGGCTATCGGCTCGTATTGATGCAACGGGGTTATCCGGGAAAAGCGAAGTTATTCCTCGTAGAGATACAAAGACTCACCTCGATCGTAGGGCGAGTCGATTACTCGTAGATGTCCACCTTTGTCTTCGCCGTTTAGCACAGTATATGGCAGTCACAATTGAACAGCGACTTGAGTGGCAGAGAATGATGACACGTACTCGTAATTTAGACGAACACCTGAAGGCATTATTTTTCGAAGGAATGGAGACTCCAGACGGTAGTAGATTTGGAGGCAAGGGATTCCGTTCAACTTGGCAAGAAGCATGCGTTGCAGCAGGTACTGCCCTTGAACGACAGCCACAAAATGAGCCAGATTCCGAGTATTCTGGAGATTATGTCGCACCAATGATTCGCGATGTAGGACTTTGCATGGCTATGGGCGACAGCCCCCGAAATATTATCACTGCTCAGATGGGTAAATCAGAGTCAGTAATGGATGGTGGACATGCTGGTGCAGGCGGTAGAGACCTTCACGTTGGATGCTTTCATCGTGGCGTTTTACCCCCAACTGCTCCTCTGCCCATTGCTTCGGTCACACTGACAGGAATGGCACTTGGTTCCATGAGAAAGGGTGAGGAGCGATTCCATCTCGCCTGTATTGGCGAAGGTTCATCTTCATCTGGAGAGTGGTGGGAAGCAATCAATTTTGCCGCAACTCGTGGACTTCCAATTGGATATGTTTTGCAAAATAATCAGATTGCATTAGATACACCAACAGCTCACCAGTCCAATGCAGAATTATGGGGAGATAAGGGTGTAGCAATGGGAATGCCCTCATGGGCAATAGATGGTTCAGATCCCGCAGCATGGCATGCATCGGTTGCAACCGCCAGAGAATTCTCACTTTCAGGGGCAGGTCCAACTCTAATTCATGTAGAAACAATGCGTGGTTGCGGGCACGCACATCACCATGACGACCTTTATCTCGGTGCACCATCGGGAACGCCGCCAGGATATGTTGACCGTGATTTGCTTTCATATTGGGAGGCAAAAGACCCTATTCCTACACATCGTCATCTTTTACTCGAACTCGGAGTTAGTGAATCAGAATTAGAACAGATGGAAGTTGAGGAAAAGGAATTGGTAGACACTGCGCGTGAAGAAGTCGAAGAGATGGATTGGGCAGATCCGGAAACAGTGACAATTGGAGTCACTTCTCTTCATGATGCAGATACTCATGAAACGCACCTTAAGCGATTGGAAGGTGCAGCAGTCAATGAGGAATCAGAGTCACCTTTAGCAGTTGGTGAGTGTTCACTTACTTATGTTGAGTCAGGCGGCTGGACATATGCTAGAGCGATTCAACAAGCCATGTGTGACATCGCTTCTCATTATGGTGACAAGACCTTTTTCATGGGTGAAGACATGGAGGTTGCTGGTGCTTTTGGGATGAATATTCCACTCAAAGCAAATGGGCATCAGGACAAGTTGCTAGACATGCCACTTTGCGAGGCTGTCATCATTCATTCAGCAACAGGTGCAGCCCTCTCTGGATTGCGCCCGATGGCTGAGATCCAATTCGGTGGTTTCGCAGCATTAGCTCATAATGCTCTAATCAATAATGCTGCAATGCTTCGCTGGAGATGGGGGGCAAATGTTCCTTTGACTATCCGTTGTCCATTGGGAGCGAGGACTCGCAGTGGACCATTCCATGCAAATATGATTGAGTCTTGGTATGCTAACGACCCCGGACTGGTTGTCCTTGCTCCAGGCACTCCTCAAGATGCGTATGACCTCCTAATGGAGGCTGCTGAATTAGACGACCCGGTGATGTTCCTCGAGCACATTGGATTGTATGGGTTGAGAGGAGGAAAGACCGGATGGGGCATGAATATCAATCAGAATGTCGATACTCAACCGGTCAATGATGCAATCGCAGCAGGCAAGCGTCTCAAGATAGGCAAAGCAGGAGTCATAAGAGGTGGCAAAGATGTCACTCTAGTCACTTGGGGAGCGATGGTTCATATCGCATTGCAGGCTGCTGAAGAGCTATCTTCTGAAGGAATTGAGGTCGAGATTATCGATCTACGTACTTTGATTCCATTCGATGCAGAAACTTGTGTTCAAAGCGTAGTCCGTACTGGCAGGCTAGTGGTTCTACACGAAGGACAATGGTTTGGCGGCTTAGGAAATTCCATTCAGAGTAGAATTATTGAAGAGGCATTCTATGCTCTTGAATCGGCCCCGTTAGTGATTGGAGCTCTTGATACTCCTGTACCGTTTGCTCCACAACTTGAGAACCACACAGTTCCTTCTGCGGAATATGTCGTTAAGGCCCTTCGTCAAGTCAGTCAAGGATGAACTGGTCCGAACATCGTTCATGAAATGGGCCCTTAAGGGCCCATTAATGAAAAAAACGATTGAATAATCGGTAACCATCAAAGAGGACCGCCATTTCCGAGGGGTTATGGATGGGGAGAAAGGTGTTCAAAGAATGGGCTCCTTCCTTCATTGGAATGCATTGACAATTACTCTGACGCTATTTATTTCACTAGCTAGTATTGACTTTCTCAAAGAATCCAATGATTGGGAGCAAATCTACATTATGATTTTCCTGATTATTATTGCATTAGCATTACTGATTACTTCTACCAATTACTTCATTGAAGGCGCTAAGGGGTTAGCACGAACAGCAGGTATCGCTGAGGTAGTTATTGGGCTTACGATTGTGTCTATTGGTACATCATTGCCTGAGATATTATTCACAACAACTTCTGCAATAAAATCAACTGCTGACCCAAATTTAGCAGATCTAGCGATTGGTAATATCTATGGTTCGGTATTGGTACAAATCACACTTGTACTCGGTATCGTCGTACTTTTCAAACCCTTAGAAATTAGGCCGGCATGGCTTAGGCGAGACGGTTTGCTGATGTTTTTGTCTCTTCTAACATTGACTGCACTACTTTGGGAAGGAGGCGGATTATCACGAATAGAGGGAGCGATTCTATGTTTGATTTATGTTGTTTACATTATGTGGTTATTGAATGACCGTGAAGACATCAAAGAGGATGAACTTAAGTTGGATACTGCAAATCCATCTAGTAATCTAAGTTGGTCCGGTACAGCCTATTTTATCATGTTAGTAATCGGTCTTACAATGGCAGTTTATGCAGCAAATGAATTGGTTAGTAATGCCACAGATGTTGCTTACAAAGTTGATGTCCCGCATGCAATAGTAGGTGCAACGGTGACGGGCCTTGGAACTTCATTACCAGAACTTACTGTTGCGATGGTTGCAGCCCGCAAGAGCCAGGGTGTTGCTATTGGTACCCTTATTGGCTCAAATATAACTGACCCATTGCTTTCAATTGGCATCGCAGCAATGGCAAATCCATTTTCAATGACCACTGCAGCAACACCACTGCTTGCAAATCTCATTATCCCTGCAACTTTACTCGGCGTCTTCATATGTTTGTTAATGATGTGGAGTGGTTACAAATTTTCACGTTTTGAAGGAATTATCTTGATAGCATTCTATCTAATTTACATCGTTCTAATTGAGTTACATCGCCAAGGCTTCATTACATTGTGATTTCTAATTATTCACAGTACTGCTTATGCCCCTCGGCCTTGTGGGGTTAACATGGTCGACTTCCAGCTCGATGAGATGCAGGAGATGCTTCGTGAACTCGCGCATGAGTTTGCGGTCGATGAGATCAGACCTAATGCTGAGCATTGGGACATGAATTCAGAATACCCTCTTGCTACAATCAAGGCAGCCCATGAGATGGGTTTGTTGAACCTTCACATTGGTGAAGAATACGGTGGACCGGGACTTGGAAGTATGGAGGAAGTTCTCGTTAACGAGGAATTAGGATGGGGAGACCCAGGATTTGCTACAGCAGCATATGCGACATCCCTCGCTTGTGCTCCACTCATTACCGGCGGAACTCATGAACAGAAGGATAAGTACTTGCGAATGGTAGCCGAAAATGGTGCACTTGCCTCATATGGAGTCACAGAGCCAGGAGCTGGCTCCGATGTAGCCGCATGCAAAACAACGGCGATTCGTGATGGTGATGATTACATCATTAACGGCTCGAAAATGTTCATCACTGGAGCCGGTCATGCAGATTGGTTCTTCATTTTAGCTAAGACCGATCCCGATGCAGGATACAAAGGAATGTCTGGATTCATTGTAGATGCAGATTCACCTGGGCTTACTTTGGGAAAGAAGGAGAGTAATATGGGGCAACGTTGCTCAGATACACGCTCTCTAAATTTCGATGACATGAGAGTTTCAGCAGAAAATCTCTGCGGAGGTAGTGAATCAGGTGGTTGGATGAACGCAATGAAGGCATTTGACATGAGTCGCCCAAATATTGCAGCCCATGCAACCGGTCTTGCCCGTGCTGCTTTCGAGCATTCTCTTCAGTACTCCAATGAACGCCAGACTTTCGGCAAACCACTCCATCGTCATCAAGCAATTCAGTTCATGCTTGCAGATATGAAGACCAAAATCGAAGCATCGAGGATGCTTACTTGGAAATCAGCATGCGAAGCCGATGCAGGAATTCAAAATACTGAATCTGCAGCCCATGCAAAGCGTTTCGCCGCAGATACTGCAATGGAAGTTTCCACCGATGCCGTACAAGTTTACGGCGGATATGGATACTCTGAGGAGTACCCGGTTGCTCGCCTAATGCGAGGAGCCAAGGTTATGCAAATTTATGAGGGCTCAAGTCAAGTTCAACGCATGATTATCGGTCGTGAGATTACCAAGGGCCTGTGATTGAAATGGGCAAGGGCATACCCGCTGTCATTCTTGCAGCGGGAGCATCGTCGAGACTTGGACAACCCAAGGCCTTGGTCGAATGGGATGGCGAGACTCTCACGGGTCGTGCTGTTCGATTGCTCAAAGAGAGTGGATGCTCCCCAATCATTGTGGTGACTAGGCCAGAACTTCTAGTCGATGTGGCAATCGCATCTAGAGGTGCAAATGTTGTGGTTAATCAGTATCCCGAAGAAGGCAGAACCGGATCTTTGCAAGTAGGACTCCTTGCTCTGATGGGAGATAATGGCCGTATCCCGAGACGTGTATTCGTTGTACCAGTTGACCGTTGTGGTTGGCAAAAAGAGACTCTCGAAACTTTGCTTAAGGAAACGACAGATTCCTCGCCGAATCCTTCTGGGCATCCTTTGCTTCTATGTTCGGTTGAGGATGTTCTAGCGAGCGGCCCTGATGAGCCGTTACGTGATATCGTACGTTTTTCTCGAATTGATGCACCCGGTGAACATTTGAACATTGATGCACCCGCCGATTTGGAGGCGCTCAAATGACTGCAATCACTCTTGCATGGGCTATTGAGCGTCTCGGTGATGGCAAAAAGGTAGGACTCGCCTCTGTAATCTCTACTTCGGGTTCTGTTCCAGGAAAAGAAGGAGCCCGTCTTGCGTTATGTGATTCGGACTCGCATGGAACAATCGGTGGAGCTGGATTAGAATTGAGTGTGTCCAAACGATTGAGAGAACTTGTTGATAGCGCAGTAAAGCCATGCGGCGAAGTACTCACCTTCGGCTTGAATAAGGGGGCCAAGGGCTATGAGGTTACACCACTCGACAGCCTTTGTGGCGGTCGAGTGACCGTCGCTTTGGAGGTCTTGATTCCTATGCCGCACATACTTCTAATGGGTGGAGGACATTGTGCGATTGCGATCGCTCAAGCTTGTAAGCCACTGGGTTGGTCATACTCAGTACAAGATTCAAGAGCAGAATTTTCTTCTATTGATGGTGCAAAAGAGACACATCATTCCTGCCCAGGTGACTTCTTGATGGCAGAGAATTCAGATTCACTATTGCGCTTCAGCGATATCCTATTGCTGGGCCATGATTGGAATGAAGACGAAGAAAGACTTCTCGGATTGATATTCGCCGGTTATTCTGGCCGCCTCGGTGTAATCGGATCAAAATCAAAATGGAAAGCGTTCAGCAAGGTTGCCATTGATTCTGGAGTCACCCAAGAGCAATTAGATGCAGTAAACTGTCCAATTGGATTAGATATTGGTGCTGAAAGCCCAGAAGAGATTGCAATTGCAGTAATTGCTGAGATATTGGCAGCACACAAAGGTATCAATCTTTGAACAAGGTCGCCCTGTGGTGGCGTAATTCTTCAATCGATTCGATGATATCATCAAGGGCGCGGTGCGCTTCTTTTTTCTGAAACCTTTGAACTTCAGGGTACCATCTATTTGCCAGTTCTTTGATAGTTGAAACATCGATTAAACGATAGTGAAGAAGGTCAAGAACTTGCGGCATCTCCTTGGCGAGAAATGCCCTATCTGTGTGAATTGAGTTGCCACATAGAGGCGATTTACCACGTTCTATATATTGTTCTAGGAAGTTACAAGTTTGTTGACTTGCTTCTTCGAGGCTAACTCCCTCGCTGCGAATTCTATCGACTAGGCCACTGGCGTGGTGGTGCTCTGTATTCCATTCATCCATGCCTGAGATGAGCTCTTCCGAAACTGATATTGCAAGATTAGGACCGGTTGCGATGATGTTGAGTTCACTATCGGTGACGATGCTGGCAATCTCGATGATTGACTCTTTCTCGATGTCGAGTCCCGTCATCTCCAAATCGATCCAGACCATCTCTCCGCCCATGTGTATGCCAGTAGGAATCAGCCCTTCAGGGCTGCGGATGGTTCTAAAGTGATGGCAGGCCGGGTATTGACATGCTTCGGGCTCTCATTCTGACCTCCTTGGTCCTCCTTTCGGGACTTTCAGGATGTCTCTCGGATGATGAGAAGATTGTGGTCGAACCACCAGTAATCGATGATGGCTTCAGAGCATTCAGCGTCATCTCGCCAATCGACACCGGAATCAATCCCTACCATAACCACTTCCAGACCAACGAGACACTTCCTCAATGGTTAATCGATGACATGCTAACCACTTTGGTGTGCAACCTTACGACCGAAGGCAGTTATTCCGAGCGCCTCTCTGCCGATATGGAGACCTGCTGGAACCTAATCACCATCGATGATATTGTGTACTTTACAGGCACCAGAATTTTTGCCTCATCCTCGGGTGATACTGGCCAGTTGATTCTCGATGATCCATCTGATGGACACGGTACTGCCGTGACTGGAGCGGTTCTGGATGCTGACCCGGATGCAATCATCTACTTCGTCGAGGGTTTCAGTGATGAGGCGGTTTTGTTAGCGGGAACGCACCCAATGGTCGATGTCATCACCACTTCATTCGGTGCCCCTGGAAGCGTGCCTGTTCCGGGAATAGAAGATGCGACGAAGGTTGCGGTCATTGACCATTACAAGATTCACACCGGTGCGGCGGACAATTCACCTTCTCCAGCAATCCAGGATGCCACAGCTGGTCCACCTTGGTCTATCGGCGTTTCAGGCTACGCCGAAGGCGAGGATGATCAAAAGGAAACTATGTCGGGCTCATATCCAGACATGGCATCGGACTGGACGCAAATCCTACCTAACCATCAGGATGTAGATGGTTACCACGAGACCTCTGGCACCTCATTCGCCACGCCCAGAACTGCAGGCTTCCTCGGTCATGTGATGACGACCTTGAGGGCTGAGTTCAATGATAGCGGCTCTGGAGGCAGGAATGGTTCTCTAGTCGACGGTGATGTTCAAATTACCAACTCTGACATCCGAAACGCCCTCAATTTATCGGGATGGTACCCGAGCGGCACTGGATGGGACCCCAGTACCGGAACCATCCCTATCTCCCCTGTAGCACCGTGCACCCAAGTCGGCTGGGGTGTTCTCAACTGGTCGAACATCGATGGAATGATCTCCCACCTCAACGGCTCCTCAACCCTTCCAGACAGGCCGGGTGATGTGGTCTTGTGTATGGAACTCAACCAACAGGCTAGGGAAGCTTACTGGGGTGTATACCCCTCGCTAGACATCCCGGCGATGGGCCATTCCATTGGAATGGCTATCGTCGAGCGTGATTGATCACAGCGGTGCGAAGTCAATCTTGAAGTTGCCATTTGGTAACATCGAGATAATTGGTTGGAAACCTTCGTGAGGAGTTCTAGCCAAAGTATTCTGAATTACTGCCATGATTTGCGGGTCAATCGCCATACTAAATCCGGCGCCGGTGGGTACAACATTTTGCGCAACTTGTTGTTGCGCCGCAGCCATTACTATGCCGGCAGTCATACCAACACCTTGCGAAGTAGGTATTTTGGGATCTACTTCAGTGTCAGTGGCGAGTGCAAGTAGGCCCTTTTCTTCCTCAGCCTCTTCTTCTTCCGTTGCTTCATCGGCTTCTTCTTCAGCTGCCTCAACTTCAACGGCTTCTTCCTCAGCCTCTTCTTCAACAACTTCATCAGATTCTTCTTCAGTCCCCTCGGATTCGTAGACCTTTTCTGCAATTTCCGCTACTGGTGCTTGCTCGTATAGCGTATCAGTATCTCCCATTCTATTCATGTACAAGATTCCAAAGCCAAATGCTACAATTCCCATCAACATCCAAGTAACGTATGTTATTATGTCATCAGAGAATGTTGTAGAGAGCATGAATATTGCGAATAAGGTTCCAAATGAACCGAACCCTCTTCTCCATGGAGTTTCAGTCTCGTCTCTGAATCCTTGGATTGCTATACCTGCGAGGTATACCGCCCACATTGTCCACATCGCACCTTCAATTTCAGCATCTCCAAGTGCCCATGTCAGACCAATTAGGAAGTAACAAATCGCCATGATGCCAATGCGATCAAGCCAAGAATAGTAATCCGTTTCATCATCCCATTTGAATTGCTTCCAACTCCATGCGATATCGGCCTTTGTAGCCAACATTGTCATCAGCATTCCATTTACCATTAGCACAGTACCTACAATTACATCTTGAGCCATTTGTTCGCTTGGAACGATGTGTTCAATGATATTCCATGCAGCGAATGCCTGGAGAAGTGGTGTACCGAGAATTAGGTACTTCTGTCCACGTACATAGGTGTCCCATGTTGCCCATAGGGCGCCAAGTACAGTTCCAATTCCATCAAATGCATCATAAGATGCTGTGAGACAAACCAGCGTCCAAAGTCTCATGATTTCAATCATACGTTCCCTACCAGATACCAATTCAAGATTGAAACTACTTGGGGTTGCATCTGGATTCAATGTCGGCTCATCTGCCCAACGGTATAGAGTTCCACTTTGTGCCATACGATTGAGTACCATTGTGACAAATCCTGTGCCCAACAGTGTATGAGACACAAATTCTCCAACTGTGAAATGATTGAAATTCGAATCCAACGAGAATCCAAACCAGAATGAAACCAATGTGAATAATGGCATCCAAGGAATGAATTGGATTCGTCCGGAAAGCCATGAATAGAATCCTAGCATCATCGTCAATGAGAGTAGTAGCCAACTCGCTTCAGGAAGAACGGCTAGTAGACCGATTGCCAACCATGCTGCAGGCGCAGCCATCGGAGTTTCAATTGCACCATCTTTCAAGCCATTATGGCGATCTGATACGCCCTTTCCAAGAATTATTAGGGCAGTACTTGCCATAATTATTCCAGAGAATCTAGTCAATCCAAGGAATGTGATTTCGGTTAAGTCATAACTTCCAAAGTCAATAGCGCCGATAATTGAACCGATGGTTGCCCCATCCCAGATGAAGCGATCACTGTACAATAGCAAGGCGATTGGAGCAAGACTCAGAACGAGGTTATGCCTGTGCTCCAGACTTCTTTGGAATACAAGGAGGTACATTGCTAGGAAGAGGATACCTCCACTAGAATCGAGCATTCCAAGTGCTAATAGTCCAAAGAACGTCATTCTGTCAGCACTGACATTTAGAGCGTCGTCATTCAATCCCTTCTTGGTTAACATTATCGAAACCCCAATCGGGCCAGAGAGTAAGATGAGGTCGAGAACCAAACTATTGGTCAGCAATTCTTCGGCATGGCCGGATTCCCATATCATCTTCATGGAAACAGGGAGTGCCATTGCGAAAATGGTCCAGGTTGCAATCATCCTTCCAAGAGAAGATGCTTCATCGTCATCAATTACTTCCTTGATTACAATTCCAACCGGTATTAACATTGAAAGAGGCCATATGAGGTTGGAAGAAATCGCTTCGTTGTTTACAGTGGCTACTGCAATGGTGAATAATACCATTGAGCCAAGTAAACTCATCCTTCCAAGAGGCCCCCAGCTCTTCACTACCCACGCAGGTGGTGCATCTGGGTCTGGTTCCGGAATCAACCAAGCATTGGTCTCGGAGTCGAAAACTGGAATAATTTGTTTGCGTTTTTCATCTCCCCAAGAGAGTAGACTACCAAGGTCGAGTTCAATTAACTTGTATTGCCGCATTGCTGCATAAATACCTAGACCTACTATTGCAAGTGGAAGATTGAATCCGTCCATCTTGTCGGTAATCGACTCTAGGAATGGCATTTCCAAGCGCCCTGCCCAACTTAGAATGATTGTGATTAGAATGCTAGCAAAGGTTGCAGCAGACCCTTCGAATGCTTCATTGGGGTTATCATTGATTTCAGCGCTTCGCATCATCATCCAAGATGAAACAATCGTATAGGCTACGATAATCCATGGTATCCAGGGGTCGTCACCGAAAAGAACGGAATCTGAGAGAACCAATAACCCGAGCATAGAGAAATGTGCCCAATTCGAAAGATTACCTCGCTGGCGAGCAAATTCGCCTGTGATTACTAGTGAGCACAAAATTAGCGCCTCAAAGTGTTGGTAATGGAATCCACCTGCCATGTAGCTCTGGATGAAGAAGGAACCACCAGCAGCCAAGACCGTCATGTTTGCAACCCATTTCCTCGTCTTATCACTGATAATGAGAAGGTATGGTAGCATTAGGATAGTTACAGTCCAAGGAATCAATCCTGCTTCGGGTACGATAATGAATAAACATCCCGCTAAACCGATAGGCATGTACGGGATTCTTTGATTTAGCGCTGCTGGGAAATAAGCCAATAATACGGCAAGCCAAAGTGCAACTTGTAGTGTCAAAACATCAGATAACATGCCTAGTTCACTCTGCTTTAGGAATCCAAGAACTAGGTGTAGGTCTTCAGAACGAGCGATTAGCATAGCAAGTATTACTTCTCCAACTAAGAAAGCCGAAGTTAGTTGCATCTTGTCTTTTTGCAGTCGGTGATCCGCTGCTAACCAGCCTTGGAAAATGATAATGAATATCAGTAGTGACATTGCGCTGCCAGTACCATCTATTTCGGGAGGATTGTTATTCCATTCATAGAGAATAGGAATTAATCCACTGACTACAGCAACTACTGCGAAGATTGTGAAACTATCAGAACGTAAAGCAAGGAACATCGAAACTGCAGTCATCGAAACGATTGCAATTCCAATTTCCCAAGACACATCATTATTGGCCCAACCCATCCATACATTGAATCCTACCAATACCAATGCCAATGGAGCGAATGCCATCACCGACCAACCAAAGGTGGTTTTGCCCTTCAACCGGTCGAGATACATGTATTGTCCCGCCACCATCAGTAAGCATGCGCCCATCTGAATGTAGATTCCATTGGCAGAAGGATGCCATTCACTGCCATCACTATACGGAACCCCAGATTCAAGAATCCAATCGAATTCATTTTCTCCGAGGATACCCATCATCCATCTGGCTCCCCAAATAACTCCTACAGCCATGAAAAAGAATCCCATGCCGATGAGATAATCGTGAACCGAGTGAAGTTCATCTCCACCTTTCCTTCTTTGAAATTCAACTAATCCTATTGCCATACCAGCGGAGGTCAATCCCCCAATACCAAGGAAAAGGAAATTCGTATTGTCACCAGAATCATCGAAAGCTATCGAAAGTAATGCAGCCCATATGGCTATCATTGCCACGCCATACAAGATTAATTGAGCAAATTTCTGTATGCCTTTTTCAACTGCATTTGGAAGTGGACCTCCAGGATTTACCATCTCGATAGTAGGTTGGATTGTAGCACCACTTAGGGTACTTTGTCCAATTGATTGGGTTGCGGTAACTGCTTTGGACCTGATAGGCCGACGTGGTGGTGCTGACATGTTCCTCGGCACTACACTGTGCTACAGGCCTATTGAAAGTTGGCCCGGCAAAATAAGAGTGTATAGCAGTATTATTCCAATTCTGCTTCTACCACTTCATCGATATCAGCATCGTCAATAATGTATTGAGTACGGTCATTTTTAACCGTTGCAACTACGAGAATAACGCTAAGCAATACCGCTGCTGTCAAAGAGCCCCAGAGAATGAAATTGAAATTCAAGGATGATTCAACACTTTCCTCTATCAAAGGTTCTCCTAACATAATATCTAATGTGATCAATGGACTTGAATCCGTTCCTTTAATTCCACGCATCGAAAGGGTGTGATTACCAGCGAGTTCAGTACCGGGCAGGTGTTCGAGTTCATGTGCAATTTCTTCGTATGTGAGATACACTACATCGCCGTGTTCGTAAGAATGGATATTGGACCATCCATCGCGTAGGTCATTACTCATCCATTGAACGGTATCTGTGCCTTCGGTTACTTCGACGCGAATAGAATCTCCCGGGGAAAGATGTATGTCTCCATTCATACTTGCTTGATTAGACAATGTTAGAGTTATATTTTTGTTGAAAGTGAATGAACGCTGCGCAGCCTCCATTACAGCCTCATAGGAATTTGTGTGACCGTGTCCGTAGACGTTATTTTGGCGATTCTTTGGAATAAAATCCTCTGCGCATGGTTCATTTTTTGCCATGTAATGGCATTCGCGATAAGTTGCAGTTTCCTGCATGATATTTCGAATGTCGAAAGGAGAGAGGTCCGGGTCAGCCTGAAACATCAGGGCCCCAACACCAGCAGCCCCGGGGGTTGCCATACTTGTGCCACTCATTGCTGTATAACCATCACCAGTATTCGCAGCTACTGACATGATGCTACTACCCATGTATGCGATATTTGGTTTGACTCTTCCTTCTTCAGTTGGTCCTTGGCTAGAATATGGTGCGATGCCTGTATCTTTGTCAAGCGCACCAACTGTGATGACATCTTCTGCAGAGCCCGGAGTGCCTATTTGAGCACTCACGCCGTTATTTCCTGCAGCGATAAAGAGTGCGATTCCACTTCGAACCATCTCATTAGCCATGCGGTTGACACTGTCTTCTTCAGATGAAGTCCATTCAATAGCACCTGGGCCACCTAGGCTCATAGATGCGGCTCGAGTATTGTAATTGTGCATGGTATCGATTGTCCATTGCATCCCAGCCATTACTCCAGCGAAACTACCAGAACCTCCACCGTCGAGAACTTTGACACCCACAAGGTGTGCTTGAGGCGCCATTCCTACATGTTCGTAGTCTGGGGCTCCAGTGCCTGCAGTTGTTCCTCCACAATGGGAGCCATGCCCATGATCATCGTAAGGGAAATCGGTACCATTTGTGTTGCTAGCATTGTTTACAGCATCGTAGAATGCGAGAATCTTGTGGTCATCAGTTGAGTTATCATCATCCATATCGTCAATGCTCGCATGGAGGCCATCGAGTCCAGTATCGATGATGGCTACTGTTGTACCTGAGCCATCATAGCCAGTTTCTTCGAATGTAACATCGACTCCGTGTCCGACTCGAGCATCACCATTTGTTACTTCGAGAATTCCATCAAGTTCAATCATAACTATTCCAGGAAGGTCTCTAGCATCTAGAATTTCAACAACGGGAATAGTTCCTGCTACAGCATCGATTCCGGGAAGGCTGAATTGGTGCTCATAATCGAGTTCGTATGTTAACATCGCAATATCATCATTAGTTGGAGTGTGATCGAAATCAAAAATCAAAGAGATTCTACCATCATCATCAAGGAATAATGGATGATACATGTAACGCTCTACCATGTCTCCTACACCGTTTCCATCACGGTCAACAGTTGTTTCAGTCCACCAGCCAATGGGTTCTTCGTTTTGCTCGGCTGCAACGGGGATAGTTGCAACCAACATTGGAGTCACCAATAGTACGAGTGCAGACATACTGAGAATTCGCTTGAGGGTATTCATGTTCTTCACCGCGCTCCGCGCGACTCAGCCACCTTGTTTGAATCCTCGCATCCGGTGGATTTGTTGAAATGTTCATTCACTTTGTAAATTGAAGATATTGGTGTATGCCGGGATAGATGTCAAGAGTAACAACGCTTTGTGCGAACTATGGGGCTCCGCAGTTGGTTCGGTCGAGTCCTAATGTCCACTTGGTTCAGAGAGGTTGACATCGTCGATGCTGAAAATGTTCCAAGTGATAGAGGTTCAATCATTGTCTCATGGCATCCAGGTGGAATATTCGATAGAATGCTATTGAATGCCAATATCAAGGGTCAAGTTCCCTTTGATGGTTTGATTGATGATAGAGCAGAATTAGAGATGGTTGCTAAGAGTGTAGCTGTTGGTGGTAACGTAGTGGTATTTCCAGAAGGAGATGCACATGATAACCCCAGAGTCGAACAGATTAGGGCATGTTCGGCTAGACTTGCTATAAGAGCACGCGAGATATCACCCGATAACCCTCCTGTCATCGTCCCACTTGGCATCCACTATAGCGAAAAGCATCAATTTCGAGAGCGTGTTGCATTGGTATTTGATAGGCCGGTAGAGGTTAGAGAAAATGACACCGTAGAGGGCCTTACCGACCTGATTAAAGCCGAGATGAATAGGGCATCACATTCACGAAGTAATTGGGAAGATCGCAAACTCATTTGGAAGGCAAGAGGTATTATTCATGCCGAGAGAGTTAGGCGTAATCCCGAACTTAAAGTGCGCCAATCTTACGGAGAATCTGTCCTTGGAGCAAGACGGGTCAGAGCAGCATGGGAATGGCTTGCAACCGAGAAACCCGAAAAATGCAAAGCTATCGAGAATGACATTAGAGGCCACCTCTCGAGAATTGAAAGTTTGGGACTACATCCAACTGATTTGGATTCAAAGCCTGAAAGTGTAAGCACCAAAGGTTTCCTTACATCGATTTGGTGGTGGGGCTTTGCTTGGTCTTTCATGCTCGGCTTTGTAACATGGTCTGCAATCATCGGGTCTCTAATTCCATATCTATGTGTAATTCTAGCAGATAGAGTCGTTTTCAAGAAGTTGAAAAACGAGTCTAGACGCGGTGCTATGAAACTCTATACAGCGATGACCCTCTATCCACTTTGGTGGTTATTTGCAGCATGGATTATGACTTGGTTTATCACTAATGATGCAAGCCCACTGAACTATTTTTCTGATTTTGGCGTGATACTACCATTTTTGTTTTCTATGCCAGTTTGGTTCATCTATCCATTGATGTTGTGGTGGCTACCGATAGCTGCTCGTTTGCAATTGAAATTATACGCTCGTGGAGTTCGTGCTTGGAGGGAATTGTCAATGTGGAAGCGATGGCGTCAGTCCGACTTTGATTGGGATAGGTTGTGCGCTTCTCAGAAGGTGATTGCTACAAGGCTAGTAGCAATTGGTGATGGCCTGATATTACCTGGGGATAAAGAGTGGACTGAGCCGAGAATTGGCATAGATGATCACGAGGTTATTTTACTTCGAAAAACCAGTAATTAGGTCCTACAAAATCTAGCATTATTGGGCCAATGCTGAAAGAGGGCTTCGTCTTCGGTGGCACCGTAGGTGCCCAAGAATGGTTGGTGATGAACACATCGCGATGATTCCAGCGACACCTAATCGAATTTGGAAAGCCGAAGTAAATGGGCAGGAATACGAGGTTCTTGCACCATCGAATTCAATATTACTCGATGTCCTTAGAGATAAAGTGGGAACACTTGGAGTAAAACGCGGCTGTGACATGGGTACTTGTGGATGCTGTGCTGTGATGATAGACGGTGTCCCACGACTCTCTTGCCTGACGATGGCCAGTGAGGCTGAAGGGCGCTCAGTTACTACTGTTGAAGGCCTTTCAGACGGAGCACATCTTGCACCAATTCAGCAGTGCTTCACTGAGCATGGAGGTTCGCAGTGCGGCTTTTGCACGCCGGGCTTTTTGATCACATCGCAGGCTCTATTGAACAATAATTCGAACCCAACCGATTCAGAGGTCGCCTGTGCTATTGAAGGAAATTTATGCCGATGCACAGGCTATCAGCAGATTATCGAATCAATTCAAGCAGCAGCAGCGATTCATCGTGGTGAAGTCGAATCAAATCCACCGGTGAGCGATGCTCATCCTGACCCTCACCCTTCTGGCCCAGACGGTCCAGTATCGCCTTCGGGACAAGAGAGTTGATTTCATGTCGGGAGGATACAGACAGCAACCAGGGGCTGGGACCTCCGAAAAGCGAGTCGATGGAAAGAGGGTTGCTGGAAAGCAGACCTTCTCCCCGCCGGGTTCTGGTGGTTCAAGGCCAAATATGGCTGAACGTGATCTCGATTATATCCCAGAGACGGAAGGAGGGCGTGAGAAACAGCCAGCAGGAGCTCATATTCATGATAGTGCTCGTACTGGAACTATTGTTGGAAAGAGAACGCCGCTTGTCGATGGAAATGCCAAGGTTACGGGACAGGCTTGGTATGGTGATGATGTACGTCTTCCAGGTGAAATAATTGGGCGCATAGTTCGCTCACCACACCATTATGCAAAGGTCAAATCGGTTGACACCAGTGCTGCTGAAGCATTACCGGGCGTATTAGCAGTTGCAACAGGTGCCGATGCTCCTACCAGTTTTGGAGTTCTTCCTGTAACAAAAGATGAACATGCAATGGCAGTTGAGAAGGTTCGACATGTAGGGGACTTAGTTGCGTGTGTCGCAGCGGTAGATGAAGCTACAGCAAGAGAAGCAGCAGCCTTAATCAATGTCGAATATGAGGTGCTAGACTCGATTCACGATATGCGCAAGGGCCTAGAGGATGTGGATGAACCAATCCATTGGAGAGGCCAATATCATGTAGGGAACACAAATGTTCAGAAGCGCGTTTTCCAAGAATTCGGCGACCGTTCGATGGTTGAAAATCCAACGGCAATGCACAATGGGAAATGGAAATTCAAGGGAGTAAACCATGGCTTCACCGAGCCTCATGCCGTCGTTGCACATTGGGACTCAAATGGCCGTCTTCAACTCTATACTCCTCAGCAAGTACCTCATTATGCCCACCGAGCATTAGCTACAGTACTCGATGTACCAATGCATCAAGTCAATGTGATTCGAACCTTTGTAGGTGGAGGATTCGGCGGTAAGTCCGACCCATTCCCTCATGAGATGTGTGCAGCAATATTGGCGCGAAAATCAGGAAAGCCAGTACGAATTACATTTGACCGAGAAGAGGTATTCTGGGTTAACCGTGGGCGCCACCCTAGCCTTATCGAAGTCCAGATGTATGCTGATGAGGATGCACGAATATCTGGATTCGATATCGATGCCCTAATCGATGGTGGAGGATTTGCCTCTTTTGGCCATGTCACTTCATACTACAACGGAGTTCTAGCAACTGCACCATATGAGTTGGGAAGTTTCTATTATACTGGGGCAAGGGTTTGGACTAACAAACCAGCAAGTGGCGCTATGAGGGGCCATGGTGCCGTGAATACTCGTTGTGCAATCGAGGTTGGACTCGATGATATGGCTGAACAATTACAGGTTGATCCAATCGATCTACGCTTGGCAAATCTACTACCTCCCAATTCTAGTACAATTACTGGATTCCGTATTACTTCAAATGGAATGCGTCAAGCATTGCACGAAGTTCGTAGACAGTCAAATTGGCATGAAAAATTCCGAAAGATGCCACTTGGAAAAGGCATCGGAATTGGTTGTGGCTTCTTCATTTCAGGTTCAGGTTTACCAATCCATTGGGACCCACACAATTTCCCTCACGCTACTGTTCATATTCAGGTTGACATGGACGGTGGAGTAACAGTACACACAGGCGCCGCTGAAATTGGCCAGGGTTCTACTACTGTAATTGCCCAAGTCGTGGCTGAAGTCCTAGCCTTACCGATTGAAATGATTCACGTCCGTAGTCATGAGAGCGATACCAGCCCAGTTGACCTTGGATCTTATTCTTCTCGTGTTACTTTCATGAATGCAAATGCAGCAATACGTGCTGCACTTGAAATCAAGGATGAGTTGCTAGTAGCAGCGTGTGAAATTCTTGGTGACCAATCTGAAAAATTAATTCTAAATGATCGCAGAATCTACTGCAAGCACGACCCAGCAATTGGTATTTCATACCTAGAGGCTTTGCACAAAGCCCAGGAGGATAAGGGTGCTCTAATCGCTACCGGTGCATATCGAAGCCCTCCAATGGGTGGTGTGCACAAAGGCGCTGCTGCTGGCTTAGCACCAGCATATTCGTTTTCAGCATATGTAGCAGAAGTAGAGGTAGATATTGAAACAGGTTTAATCTCATGTACTGATGTTTGGGCTGCTCATGATTGTGGAAAAGCCCTCAATCCCTTAGCCGTTGAAGGCCAAATTATCGGCTCATGCCACATGGGTCTTGGTCAGGTTCTTTCCGAGCAAATGGTGTATGGTCGGACCGGACATTTACAGAATGCAAATCTATTGGATTACAAAATTCCAAGTGTACATGAGATGCCAAATGTAACTCCCATCCTCATTGAATCATGCGACCCGGAGGGGCCATTCGGTGCAAAAGAAGCAGGTGAGGGGCCACTTCTTCCAATTCTTCCAGCTGTTGTCAATGCAGTTTATGATGCGATTGGAATTCGAATCAATGACCTTCCATTGACTCCTGACAAGGTATGGGCAGCCATTGCGAAGAAAATGAAACTCGATGGTATTGATGACCCTGAAACTCTACCTACTCCTCGGCTTGACCTCTCGCCATTACAAGATAAGTTACTAGCTCGTGCAGAAGTCCATGAGACTAGAGATAAGAGGCGTCAAAAGTTGGAGGATATCGATGCATATGCTAACGGAGTTCTATTCGGCCTCGATTCAAATCTCCTCCTTGAATATCAGGCAGAAGGTTGGGTTGCATCTACAAAACCGACTCCAGAACAATTAGCAGAACTAGGTCTTGCTGGAACGGCTTGGCTCAAGAAAGAGCAACGTAAAATTGGAGGCGATAATTGATGTTGATGCCTCCGTTTGAACTTCACAATCCTGCTTCTGTTGAGGAGGCTTGCGCCATTGCTGCTAAGTTATTATCTGCTGGCGAGGAATTCGATTGGATTGCTGGAGGTACTGATCTCATTCCAAATTACAAGTGGCACATCAATACAAAACCGCATGTGATATCCCTTGTTGGATTGGATGCGTCAACGATTTCTATGACCGAAATTGGTTGTATGGCAAGACTCCAAGATATCGCAGAAAGTGGTGATGCACATCCACTAATCTCAATGGCCGCAGGTAAGGTTGCATCATCGCTCATCCGCCGTAGTGCAACCTTAGGGGGAAATCTTTGTCTCGATACACGATGTTTCTGGTTCAATCAAACCGAAGAGTGGAGATCTAGTATTGATTGGTGTCACAAATGCGATTGTGGCACAGGTGCTGATTGTAGAGTCATTCCAAATCAGAATGAACTCTGTGTTGCTACCTACCAAGGTGACCTAGCGCCTGCTCTGATGGTACTGGATGCTACAATCCATTTAATCGGACCAGAAGGCGGAAGAGAAATGCTCCTTCATGATTTTTTCAAACTCGACGGGATGACGAGAAATGTGCTAAGGCCAGGAGAGTTCGTCCTCAAAATCACCTTCCCTGATGACGCAGGACAGTATACAGGCTCTTATCAAAAACTCAGAGTTCGTGAATCTTGGGACTTCCCTGAAGCTGGAGTTGCAGCAGCATGGAAGGATGGAGATAGAAGTACGCTTAGACTTGCAACAACTGCTTTGGAAAGCATTCCACGTAGGCATGATGAACAGGTTGCAGAATCTGCAGGAGACATCAAAGCGCTTGCTGACGCGGTTTACAAAGAGGTAAAGCCTGTGAACAATACCGCTCTTCCACCAAGGTACAGACGTAACATGCTGAAGGTGCTAATCAAGAGGGCTTGTAAGGAGTGATTAATGTGAAGCGAATTCTGTGTGCTCTTTTTGTTTTGTCCTTTTTGGCAGTGCCCTTGTCGAGCGCGCAAGTAGAGGCGCCTGAATGGAATATCGGATGGGAAACCGAGGAGAGTCCAGTGATAATGCAACTCGATGAGGATCACGACTTTGAGTTAACAATAATATTCTGGGTTTCGAACTCGCGACCCACTCCAATTGACCTAGAATTTGAGGTCACAGGAGTAGATGATTTTGAAGTTGATGACCCCGGGAAAATCACCGTCGATGCTAATTCTAATGAAACAATGAACCTGATAATTTCCGGTAGTGGAGTTGATTCAAATGGCGACTTGTATTCAGCGGATTCCATCTATGCTACTCTTTCACTGAAAGCAATCCAGTTGGTTGCTGAGCAGAATGTGGGTGAAGATGAAATCGATAGAGATTTACAATTCTCAACGGTTCATGACTTGGTAGTCACAGTAATGCCTGTAGAAGGATCATCAAGTGTTACGGTAAAGGCTGGTACAAGTGAAAGCTTACTCGTAAAGGTCGAAAACACAGGAAATAGCGCTGATGCAATTGCCGATGCAAGCGCGAATTTTCGAGGATGCCCACAGATGGGATCAGAATTCACCTCAGAAATGAGCAATGTTAGCATTGGCCTCTCCGCTTCTGTGGAGGGTGGTCTCAAGATAATGGCGTCCTCAAGTCACCATGAGAAAGCATGTACTCTCGTGGTTTCGGTTGTGAGTGAAGGTTCCGGCAAGGTTAGTACTTCAGAATTGGAATTCCAAGTTAAATCACCTGAAGCAGATGACCCTAATGATGATGCTAGCGATGGCAACTCGAATGGAAGTATTTCCAACTATGATGTGGAGTCAAGTTCGCTTCCTGCACCTTCTCTAGTTGCAGGCCTATTGTGTGTAATTTTCGCTGCAATTTTTCGTAGAGATTATTGACTACTGTTAGAAAACATAGTAGATGATATTCCTAATATCGGTATGATACTCAATATTACCCCCCAATCATACTTAGAGAACCTATATGAGTGTAGCAAAGATGCGACGAATGCTGCGTTGTTGCGTACGCCGTATTGGAGTTGAAGAAAATGGCAGACACAGAGGCAGAGGGCATCAAGCTCGAGACCTGGTTGCTCATTGGATTCGTCGTGGCTCTATTGCTTTCAACTTCTGTAATAGTCATTACATCCATGGGTAAAGATACCGTGTTCTCTGCCTATGTGACTGATTCGGAAAATGAGAACCTCCAATTCCAACAAATCTCTACCATGAGAACCGACTTAGGTTCGGGTGATGGCGGCATGGGATATGATGTTGCAAATACGATGTCAACACCAATGCTGGTAAATGATTGGAGAGAGCCTCACCGCACAATGTTGGTAATCGCAGCTCCAGAGAAACCATTTGATAGCGCAGAGGCAAATGCAATTCACGAGTTCGTAACTGAGAAAGGTGGAAAGGTAATCATTGCTTCTAATTCAACAAATGCACAGACTGTCGCAGCAGAATTCGGCGTCAAATTCTTTGATTCACAAGTTGTCGACCAATACCGTTACTACGAGGTCGCAAAGCAAACTGGTGAGGTTCAACCCGATGACCATCGTAGACTCTGGACTGTTGCAGGTGTCAACAAAGTTTGGACTGATGATAATGAAAACCGAGCGCCATGTAGCGAAGACGACATACGCAATGACAGAGTTGACAATTGCGCAATGCCCGTACTATTCCACCGTCCTACTGCAGTTCAGGTTCTAGACCAAGAAGATTCTACACGTAATGTGAAAGTACTCGCTCATGCATCTACCTCAGCATTCCTTGCTACAGTAGATATGGATGTTAACAATAATTTGAACGACCCACTCGGTGGAAATAATACCGGATTGATTGTCCGAATGGATTATCCAGGTATCGAAGTAATTGACCGTGTAAAGGGTGATCGTGAAGGTCAAGTTTCAGTTACTGGAAGCATTGTATTCGTTTCAGACCATTCCGTATTTGCAAACCATCTATGGGACCTTGCTGATGCAGAGGTTACAGGTAAGCAGCAATGCACGTCCGATTTGTATACTGACCATGATTGCTGGGATGACATTTTATCCAATCAAGCAGGTGATACTTCTTGGCATGGAAACGGATTGTACTTCATGGCTTTGATGCGAGATATGATGGAAATCGAGAATGAAGAGATCTCGAATACTATTACTCGTCACAATGAAAATTTCTACATTGTTTTCGATGAATCCCGTCACGTGACTTCAGCAATGTCTTCTCCATTCACTGAGGCGATGGGAGCAATCGTAATGCTAACCAGCGATACAATGCTGAAGTGGCTAATCGTACTCAACTTGATGGCGCTACTATCCATCGCCATAATGGTGGTACCAGAGAAGGAAAATTGGCGCCATGTTTTCGACCTCACTAGATTTAGAGAAAGACCGAATAAGGTCGATCCTCAAGATTATTTGAAACGTGTAAGAGAATCACTGATGAGCAAGGTTAGACAATTCCATGACCTTACTCGAGATGAAATGGCACGTAAGACGCCAAGCGAGATCCAGACAATGGTCAGGGACCCTCGCCTCATTGAACTGCTGTACAGCCAGCAGAGATCCTATTCCAACGAAGAACTGAGGCAATTATTGCAGCAGATTCGACGTTGGGGAAAATGACAACTAAGGAGGAAACAGACATGCAACCACCAGCCCCCCCCGCAGCCCCACCTGCACCGGCCCCAGCGCCTGTAGCACCGCCTGCACCGGCACCGGCACCACCAGCACCAGCACCAGTAGCGCCTCAAGCGCCAGCTATGCCTGCTGCACCTGCCCCTGCCCCAGCAGCGCCTGCCCCAGCGCCGGCCCCTGCAGCCCAGCCCAAACATCAGAGCACCCCCGAAGTGCGAGAACGCCTTGCAGCAGTCGGTGCGATTGCTCAAGCGATCAGCGCCGAAGTTCAGAAAGTGATTATTGGAAAAGCACACGTCATCGACAATGTGCTAATCAATATCCTCTCGAATGGAAACCTGCTCTTCGAGGATTACCCTGGTTTGGCAAAGACCCTGATGACCAACACCTTCGCAGATGCGTTGGGTTGTGATTTCAAGCGTGTGCAGTTCACACCTGACCTGCTACCAGCTGACATCACCGGTACGAACATCTATGACGCAAAGAAGGGAGAATTTACCTTCAAGCCAGGACCGCTATTCTGCAACCTGCTACTTGCTGACGAGATTAACCGTGCTCCACCAAAGACTCAAGCAGCTTTGCTTGAGGCTATGCAGGAGAAGCAGGTTACCATCGGTACTGTCACCCACAAACTCCCAGCCCCGTTCATTGTTATGGCAACTCAGAACCCTGTCGAGCAGGAGGGTACATACCCACTGCCTGAAGCACAACTGGACCGTTTCATGTTCAAGATGAGCGTTGGATACCCAGACCGTGCAGATGAAGACGAGATTCTCCGCCGACGTATCGTTCGTGGTAAGGATGCAGTCGATGTCGACGTCATCACCGACCCACAACGTGTTATTGCTATGCAGCAGGCTTGTGAAGACATCTATGTCGACCCAGCCCTACGTATGTACATGGTCGAGGTTGTTACCCGAACTCGTGAGGACCCACGTGTCCTCGTCGGTTCTTCGCCTCGTGGTTCTCAGGCTCTCCTGAAGACCAGCCGTGCAGCAGCAGCACTTCGTGGACGCGATTTCGTCACACCTGATGACATCAAGTCCATTGCAGAACTAGCACTTGCACACAGGTTAATCCTGAAGCCAGAACACCAGATCAAGGGACTTGAATCCGGAGAAGTCATTCAGACTATTCTACGTGAAGTTCCAGTACCAACAGTCTGAATTTCAGATATTATTGATGAGAAAAGGAGAGGTGCGTTAGCATGTGGAGTCGGAAAAGCGCTATGCTGGGAAGTTTAGCAGTGGCCATGTATTTACTTGGTCTTACACTGCGAAATTCTCAGTTGGTAACCATTGCTGTGGTTATCTTCGTTTTCCTCACATGGGCCGCACTCTTCGGCAGTCACGCCGATGTCGCTTCTAGTGGCAGGCGAGCCGAAGAGTGGACCGGTGAGGAAGGAGTGTCATTATCCAATGTCTCTGCAATGCGCAAACTGTCAACTGCTCGAGTCTTTGAAGATGGTGAGGTCGGTGTAACTCTGCGAATGCAGAATCATTCAGCACTTGCTAAGATTCTCGAGGTACGTGACCGTGTTCCAGAAGTAATGCGCATCAAGGAAGGTGCGAACTATATTCTGATGGAATTAGGTCCTCGTCGTGAAACCTTCATCGAATACACTGCCGAATGTCCTCTCAGAGGATTCTACAGTCTTGGACCGGTGGCTGTCCGTGTCCAGGATCCCTTCGGATTATTTCACAAGGAAAAGGAATTGCATGTCTACAACGACTTCCTTGTGTTCCCGAAGATGGAAGACCTCAAAGAAACATTCGTCAAATCCCGTGTTCCGAAGATTTTCACTGGTGCTGTAAACATCCGTCAACCCGGACCGGGTTCAGAGTTTTACTCACTACGTGAGTACTTTGATGGTGACTCTTTCCGTTCAATCAATTGGAATGCATATGCCCGAAGTGGTAAGCTAATGGTCAACGAAAGAGAGAGAGACGCTGTAAGCGACATCATCTTGATTGTCGATTCACGTGCTGTTTCTGAAACTGGACCGGTTTCACGAAATGCATTGGTATACTCTACTCGTGCTGCAGCTAGTCTTGCAAAGTACTTCCTTAGCCGACGTGACTCAGTGGGTCTAATCACCTATGGAGATGAAGTCGTTTCTGTTGACCGAGATACTGGTAAGAAGCAATTGTATGTGCTATTAACAAAACTCGCAGGTGCGATGGCTCGTGGAAACATTCCACTCCAAGTAGTCGTCAATCGCATCTTGCCTCACATCAACAAAGGTAGCCCAATCATAGTGCTATCAAACCTTGAGGATGATCCAACTATCATTACTGCACTACGAGACTTCCGTGCTCGTAACTTTGACGTAACGGTTCTTTCACCTTCAAGTCTTGAGTTTGAATTCGACGCAAAGCGTCTTGATCGAACTGGATATGAAGTATTGAAGACCGAAAGAGACGTTGTAATCAGCGAACTGAGAGGTCTTGGAGTGAATATTATGGATTGGGAGCCCGACATGCTCCTATCGACCGCACTGGCAGGAGCCAGAGGATTCTGAGGTGATTTAATGGTAGGACAAAAGTCTGGAGATACTTCACATCTATACGATGGAAAGACCGTTCGTTCAGCTGCACCTTCTAGGAAGAAGTTAGCAGGAACTATGGCTGGTTCCGGTAGTGAAATTCCAAAGGATGCAATCCCTACAGTTGAGGTTCCAACATTCATTGAGAGTTTACTCGGTGGACCATTGGTTCCAAAGATGAAATTCCTACCTGCAGATAAGATGGTGCAGAACTTGCAACTCGGTTGCTATGGAGTTCTAATCGCTCTTGGAATCTTGACATATATTGTCACTCCAGCAGTTGGAACAATATGGTTTGCAATTACTGGTTCAATCACTGCTGCAAACATCATGCAATTACTAATTGTCATCGGTGCAGTTGGTAGTGGTTTCTGGGGTGTAATGGGTAGAGATGCAAGGTATTTGCTTGCTTCATATGTCTTGTTTATCCTTTCAGTCTTACGATTTGCATCATCAAAGGTATCTCTTTCACAGGATATTTTCGGATTTGCCGATAATGATTTCCTACTAACAATTCTAGTTGTTGTTTATGCAGTACTCTTGGTAATGTTCTTTGAATTATCTAATGGTGTTCTTAGATTCAGTATGCTCGATACTTCAATCCGCACACGTGAAGTTTACGTGATGAATGTCAAGAAAATCGTGGGCAAGTATCACCGTTCATTGGTCATTAATCCGCTAATTGCTGGAACTTTAGCAATGCTTGTGCTCTCTGCAAATACAATCCTTCCAGCATTCATTGGTCTGTTTTCAGAACAGACGGCATTGAGAATGGAGGAATCTGTTGAGTTAATTTCGGTATATGGTGTTGCACTTGGGACACTATTCGTCTTCCTAGTGGTTGGAGGGTTATTTGCCCTTGACCTACCAACTCATTTGCAATCCTGGCGAGAAAACAAGGATTGATACAGACTCTCTAAAGAGGCTGTAAGGTCATCTGTTTCGATGATTATCCTCATCCCGTATTCATTTACTGAAATGATTTCATGAGCAATTGGCAAGAAGAATTCATCAGCCCCAATTATCGAAATGATTGCAGTCTTGAATTCGACATCTCCATCGATTATGTCATCGATTAGATGGAGATAATGACTTGGAATGATAATCCTCATCTGGTCTGGAGTCGAAGTCAATGACCATACTGTAACATCTTCTTCTTCAATCCGAGATAGTAGGTTGGAATTTAGAGGATTATCGCTAGTGAGAATTGCTACACCAGGCTGGCATCCAATTGCCTTGAAACCACTATCAGAGATATCAGGGCCAATCATGGTAGGAGCTACAGAGCGATCAGAATTAACATTGCGAATTTCAAGTGGAATTCCATCTAAAATTAGAGGCTCGACGGTTGCTGGGTGGAGGACAGGTGTACCATGCTTAGACAATTCCGTAGCCTCTCCATATCCGAGATATGGTACCGTATCGGTCTCAATTCCCCATCTTGGATTAAGCCTCTTGATTCCGTCGACGTCCTTCCACAAGACCAGTTTTTCAGCGCCCATCAAGTTTGCAAATGCGGCAGCGGAATGGTCTGATCCACCTCTGGAGAGCAATGCTAGTTCACCATCTTCTCCTTCTCCAAACCAGCCTGTGAGAATTGGTACACCAACAAGTACAGACCTGTCCAAAGTTTCGTTTGAGCGTTCGAGGTCTATACGGCAAGCACTGCCTTTACCTTTGAGTTTGAGGCCGATATCTTCGGCTCCAATAGGATGGGCATCAAGGCCTAATTCGTGAAGTCTGTGAGCGACTACAAGGGCAGAGAGCCTTTCACCTGCAGCTAAAATTAGATTTCTTGAGCGTACTGATGCTCCATCGGTAGAGAGTTGAACCAATTCAGTTGAAATGCCATCCATCACCTTGTTGAATAATTCTTTGAATGGCCCTTGGTCAAGCCCTGGTGCAAATCTGAGGTGTTGTGATTTCAAATCACGTACCAATTTTCCAGCATAGATAGAGTCGTTCGCCGCTCGAATCAAGCGGTCAGTCATTCCCCAAAGTGCGGAAACGACTACAATCGGACTTCCTTCAAAGGAAGTAATGATTTCAGCGATTCTGTCGAGGTCGTCACTATCTCTAAGGCATGAACCTCCGAATTTGTGAACAATAATATTACTCATCCAAATAACCTCCTTGTTTTGCTAAATCGGAGAGAATTAATCGGGCAACTGCTTCTACAACAGGTGCAGCACGCGGGGCAATAACCGGGTCATGCCTCCCTTTGATTACCAACTCTTCAAGCATGCCAGTTGTTTGGTTGAATGTTTTTTGAGGCAGTGAAATACCGCTTGGTGGTTTGAAAGTAATTCGTACAAGGAGTGGAGCACCACTAGCCATTCCTCCAAGAGCACCATCTGCCCCCTCGGTCAACTTCATACCTTCTTGCCAGAGGTCATTATGCTCACTACCCCTCATCTTACCAGCCTCAACCCCTCGGCCAAATTCGACTGCTCTTGCCGCAGGAATAGACATCAAACCTCTAGCGAGTGCAGGTTCTAGTCCATCGAACCATGGCTCACCAAATCCAACGGGAAGTCCTGAAATGGATAGATCTACTCGACTTCCGAGTGAATCTTGTTCCGAACGGGCTTGTTCAGCTAGCGCAGTACCATCCTCGCCTTCGAGCCCGCCAAGCGCCCCCACAGTCGCCTTAATCTTCCAATCAGTGGGTAAGATGTCCCTGCAAAGCGAAGAAGCAGCAACTAGACCAGCGGTTAGTCTAGCAGAAAACGACCCTCCCCCTCTTAGGTCAGCCATGCCTGCCGTTTTCACATCGATAGGATGGTCAGCATGTCCTGGGCGAGGTTGGTTAGGAAGAAATGAGTAATCACTTGAGCGAGCATCCTGATTTCGAATTAACAAGAGGATAGGCATTCCTGTAGTCTTGTCTTTGTGCACTCCGGAAAGAATCTCAACTTCATCGGTTTCCTTTCGTCGGCTGGCCAGACCTGAGCCAGGCCTTCGACTGACCATGTCCAATACCAATTGCTCGTAATCAAGAGAGATACCAGAAGGCATTCCTTCAAGCAATGCCCCTACAGCAGGGCCGTGAGATTCCCCGAAAAGGGTAACCTTGATTTCATCACCGAGGTCCATTCTCATGGCACTACCGTTTATGTCGACAAGGGTCTTACTCAAGAATCATCCCCTTTAGGGGATGATGGGTTAATTACCTTAGTTTCTATGACTTCAACCTCATCAAATCGCCCATACCATGTACTAAGACGCTCACAAATTGGCTTACTTATCGAAGGTGCAAAAATTACAATCGCCGGTCCCGAGCCGCTAATTCCAGCAGACCGCGCACCATTGACGAAGGCATCATTGGTTAATCTACGAGCCAGTGTGTCATTTAGCACTCCATTCATGCCACGGCCATTCCAAGTTAATGCAACTAAATCTTTACCTTCTTGAAGCGCAGATAGCGCTTGTGAAAATGCTTGTTGATATAATGAAAATGCTTCGAGATTAGGTTTTTCTACACGTTCGCCTCTTGTAATGACGAAGACACTCCATTCATCTGCTGGCGGACCATCACCTTCCAATATTACTCCTGATTCTGCATTCTCGGCATTGATGTCAATGAGTTTCCATCCACTTTCTGCTGCAGCCCAAGCATCATCAATACTTCCAGTTAGTGAAACGCCAGCATCGATTTGAACTGCCGCTGCCAAGTCTACAAGTTGATGATTCTCCAATATAGAATCCGTAGCATCACACAGGGCTCTTAGTGCTGCGATTGCAACTGCTGCACTAGATTTAAGCCCTTGGCGAGGAGGAATTTCTGATCGAACAGTCCAATGTAATTCATCTGATTGAGGGAGGGGAAGTTCTGCATTCTTCCAAATGGTAAGAACCGAGTCAAGTAATGAGTCTGGATCATCTAGCACTTTCTTGCTAGCTTTGTCCATCAGTCTAACTTTTACAGGTAAATCCAGAGTAAGTGATGCTCCATATCCTACTCCTGCAGCATGCAGAAGACTGCATGCTCCATTTGCTGTACCAGTTCCAAGCACAGCCATGAATTCTACCTCTCCTCGACCTGTGCGCTTATGGAGACGCCAATATGGCGTCCCATCCCACCGCTCCATCCAAGAACATTTGTTCCAATTTCCAGATTGGTAATTGGTACGAGGCTCCCGGATTGGGTGACGAGGCGAACGGTCTCCGCTTGCTGAAGAAGTGCCCCGGCTTCATTATGGTTTTCATCGCGCCAACGGAATAAAATGAACGGTCGTCTCTCTATTTTGATACGCCCAATAGTACCGGAACGCATGGCAGAATCTGACGCGATGAGAATTTCATCTCCCATCTTTAGTTCACTGAGATATTTAGTGGTACCATCAGCCATTTGGATGTAGGAATGAACAGCACCAGCATTTACCCTAAACGGTCTTGTTGGAACAAATTCTGATTCAACGGTTTCTCCATGAACGAGTACCATACTTGACGAACTTGAACCAACCAGCATTCCTTCTCCAATTTCAAGCATGGTTGTGAGGTCAACACATACTCTTTCTCCAACTCCTCCTTCTTTTACTTCTATCACTTCACAAGTCGAGAGTGAAACCGGCTCGGTTTCAACCGAATCGGAATCAGTTGTTTCTTCTCCTCTTTGCGATTTTGCGATTAATGCAGTTGCTAAGATGCTTTCAGGTACGAGAACGGCATCAACTCCAATTTGTAGTGCAAAAGCTGCCCCAATGACTTGCTCAGGTGATGAAATTCTTGCCGCGACCTTTGTAGGCCCTCCATCACATGCGGCGATAATATTCTCGATAGGAATCATTTGCCATTCACCGAATTCGAGGAGGATCCATTCGACTGAACCAGCGAGTGAACGCGCCATTGCTTGCCCTTCAGAATTACTGACATCAACAACTCTTCCCGCTTGAAGTCCCTCGATGTATAGAGATGCTCCGTCAACATTCAGGTCTACCCCGTCAATCAAATCAACGCCATTTTGGCGCTCTCCTGACTCGAGCCAAACCTGCATTATTTCACAACCCTGCAGAAGCCATCGCTTCTACAACATCCACACCATCATGCACGATTGCACGCAGCGCCCGAACCATTCGATCTGGGTGGTCATGGCAGAAGACTTGCCTTCCCATACAGACTCCTCCGCCACCTGCAGACATAGCTTGATGGACAATTGTGAGAATCTCAAGTGTGGTAGCTCCTGCGGGGCCACCAGCAATTAGTACAGGGATTGGAACCGAGTTGCAGACGAGAGAAAACGATTCGATGTCTCCAGTCCATTTTGTTTTCACTACATCACATCCGAGTTCGAATGCTAGCCTAGCGGCATGTGCAGCACCGCCGGTAATGTCACCATCCATAATGTTGAGATTTTCACCGCGGGGGTATACCATCCCTAGTAGTGGAACCCCGAGCAAATTACAGTCTTCAGATACCGAGCCCATAATTTCGATCATATCTGGTTCAGTTGGAGCCCCCATGTTGACCTGAACACTAACTCCAGCAGCGCCTCTACGAATCGATTCCTCCACACTGCCAACTAGCACCTTTTCGGTTGTTCTTGCGCCAGCATGTCGAGTAGAAGCGGAAAGATGAGCCACCATATGACCTGAATGGAGGTCGCCAAATGCGCTAACCACGCCCTTTTGGGCTACGATTGCATCAGCACCTCCTACAGCGAGTAATGCGATTAATTCCTCAAGGTTCTCCAATCCTTTCGAAGGAAAATCCGAGAGGCCGTGGTCGATTGGAATCCAAACGCCTCGGCCGCCAGGCAGTAGTACTTCGAGGTCGCTCATGCTTTGCGGTAGTAGATGGAATAGACAAGCCTTGCCATATGATTCAAAGGCCATTTTGGTGGACCCTTGCTGCCCAAGTCATCATAGCAGCCTCAGCCTTAGAGAGATGTTCCTGTAGAGTAGAACGCGGAATTCCCGATGATTCAGAGAGTTCACGCATCGTAATCAGTCTAGGATTCTCGTAATATCCAGCATTTGTTGCTATCACGGCGGCTTCCAATTGCTTTGGAGTTAGTACCGATAGCATTTCTCGCTCTGCATTTTCAATATCTAATACTTTAACCGAGTCGGGAGGCAATAGCAATCGAGCAGCCTTAAGGAAGCCAGACACTCCTTCCGGAAGGCCTCTAATTGTGATTTGAGCGCCATCTTTTCCAATGGTGTATGGAGGAATTACGTGGAGGCTGTCGAAATTTATCGCAGCCACTGAAATCGGATGACGATTCCATACAACGATAATTCCCTCACCGCCATCTTTAGGCAGAGGGTGAGGTCGCAATGGCCCATCTATTTCCAGGAATGGAATAGTATCCAAATCGTTCACATTCATATTTTCAAGCAATTTCACGCGAACAAGTTGGCGAACCCCTACAGCGGTGACATCTAAATGTGCAATCACTTCAAATTCGGATACCACTTTGGTAATCAATCCAAAATCTGAATTCTTTATTGACTGTGAATTCCACGATAAATGTACTTCGCGCATAGTACCCATACAGGGCTTTGGCTTAACTCCTTTATCCAAACGAGTTCATCAATATTGTACCTACCAATTCACTGTGAAAGGTCCTTGACTTTCGCAACAAGATCCATTTTCTTGATTCTCCACATGCCAAATGGGGTCAATGATATGGAAATTCCAACTACGATTCCAATCAGAATCAAGATGGTAGAGGTAGTTGCTGAGACTGTGAAATACATCCCCCATTGAACAAAAGATGAAATCATCATTTTTGTTCCAAGAATTGAGAATACACAACCTAAAAACCCTCCAATCAAACCAATCGCAAGATGTTCGCCAAACAGCATCAATCCCAAGCGATTATTCGATGCGCCAAGAACCCGTAGAGTGGCAATTTCTGTGTCCCTTTCTGCTAGATTCATGACCAACGTATTGAATAAAACCGCTAGAGCGATTAAAATCCCAAGCCCTTGGATTGAATAGAACATTCCTTCCTGTTGTTCCATCAGAGTTTCAAAGGCTGCCAAAGAATCTTCACGGACATCTATACCCATAGAAATTTGGGCCAATTCATCGTCAACCTCTACTCCTTCGGGGAGTTGTAGCATCACCACAGTTGCTTCCAATCCAACAATTCCAGACAAATCTGAGCGATGGAAATAGACCGTCCGACTGAGATCCCCTTTAGTGAATCCAGTCACTTTGACATCCACAGTTTTTGTTCCAAATTCAAGTGAATGTGTTTCACCCACTTTCCAGCCCAAGAAATGATTGATTCCTTCATCAATCAATACCTCTGGAACACCCATTCCACTCTTAGGTAATTCTCCAGATGCCAGGTTGACGAGATACATGGAATCATCATTTTCTGTCACCACATTCTCAAGTCCATAGGCTGTAAGTTGGCGTGAATCATTGGCCGGATTACCAGCGAATACTATCATTAATTCATAATCGGCATCATTCTCATCTGCCCATTCAATAATTTCATCTTCGCCATCAATAGTATAGGCTTGTACGTCCCAATTCTGTCGCTCTTCAACGCCTCCAAGGAACATCTCACTCATCGAATCCATCATAAGCAACATGGTTCCAAAAATCAGCATTGAAATGCCTACTGCAAAGAAAGTAAACATCAAACGAACCGGTTTCCGAATACTCGAACGAATTGTTAAGCCAACAGTTGCAGGCATGCGAGAGGTCAACTTTTGCAAGGCACGAGAAGACACTCGAATTTCGTGCTCCCCTCGTAGAACTTCAAGTGGTTGTAAGCGTGAAGCCTGCCAAGCCGGCCGTAATCCGGAAAGGAACACTACGGCCATCGCGATGGCAATATTTTGAATCACCATAGAATCGGGAACTGCTGGATTGATAATCGGGATTCCGATGATTTCCTCGTACATCGAAATCATGGCTGGCGCACCAAACAATACACCGGGAATGGCACCAAGAAGGCAACCGGCAGCACCAATGAAAATTGGAGCGATGATGTAACCAGGCATGATTGACATCCGGCGAACCCCGAGAGTTCGGAGAACTGCAATTTCCTTGGCTTGAGATTGAATTAAGCGCTGAAGGCTGAGGAAAATGGTGATGCCGGCAACGACGGCAATCATTCCAGTCACAACTGGGTATGTTTTCATTGCACCCTCGACATCAGCTCTCAAGAATTCTACAGAGTCCACGCCCGTCCGATCATAGATGCTTGCGGGTGATTCGTCCACCTCACCAACAATCGCTGAAATATTCGCTTTCAGCGTGGTCAAGCCGCTACCGTCAGGGTCTTGAGAATCTGGTGTGCCCACAATGTCTAGCAACAATTGATTTGAGGAACCTGCACTGTAATTGGCAATCTTCTCCAGACCTTCAGACGTCATGTAGCCAGTCACAAAAGTCCCCGGTTGAGCGGGGAGTAATGCCCCTTCTGCTGTAAAGTAGAGATGGTTGGAATGGAATCCAATGCCAACGACTGTGTAATTCAATGCAAAACCGGCCCCTGCACTGATTCGAATTGTGTCACCTACTGAAATATTCAGTGCATCAACCGCATGCTCATCAATAACAATCTCACTATCATTTGCAGCCAAGCGCCCCGAACAACAGTCGTGGTTGGGAATCCAAACCTTGTTCACATCCCCTTCGTCAATTCCATGCCAAACAGCAGAAACCATTCCAATGTCTGCATCTGAACTAAACAGTTGTCCACTGGTCACTAAACGAGGTTCACAATGATCCAACTCAAGTTCGACATCAGGCCATTGGTTGCGAATCTCCTGACAGAGATTTTCTGCCGTAGATTCATTCCAATTTCCCGCGTTGTTTTCGACCCATAAATCAGGTAAATTAAGCCCCTCTTCATCATCGTCGTAGATATCATCGTATAGAGTAGTTACAGAATTAGCATAGGCTCCAAATGCGATGCCTGCAAATACACCAATTGCCACCATCAACACAACTGCTGACAAGCGCAGTTTCGTACGCCAAAGGCTTCTTGCGAGCCTCTTAGTCAGTAGCATTGACATCTTGTCACCTCCGTTCAAACCTTTTCATCAGAGATGATTTTTCCACTGTCCAAGCGAACAACTCTAGTTGCATACTGTACGAGGTTTTCATCGTGAGTCACCATCACGGTAGTGATGTTTTCAGCTTCGCATGCACTGACGAGAACTTCCATGACTGTTGCAGAGGTGGCAGAATCCAAATTCCCTGTCAACTCATCTCCAAGCAATAGGTTGGGGCTTTTGGCTAAACTTCGTGCAATTGCAACTCTCTGTTGCTGGCCTCCACTAATCTCAGCGGGGAATCGGTTCACTTCATCTTCAAGGCCGACCAAGGCGAGTAACTCCCGGGCCCTGGCTTCGTCCTTGCCGTCAGATAATTCTTGGATGAGAAGAATGTTTTCTAGGACAGTCAAATCCTGTAAGAGATTGAAGAATTGGAATACATACCCAATGTTCTCTCTACGGAATGTAGTCATCTTTTCAGCATGTCCCCGAGGCACTATTTCCTTATTGAATTCATATTCACCTTCAGTAGGATTGTCAAGAGCCGCGAGGCAATTCAATAACGTTGTTTTTCCAGAACCCGAAGGCCCCAGTAAGAGTATTCTCTCACCCTCCTTAATTTTCAGATCAATCCCATCAAGGGCTTTCACCGTCCCTGATGGCATGACGTAGTGGCGCTTTATTCCAGACATTTCCAATAATCTCATATTTCCACCTTCTTCGTTAACGAGGGGCAGTGCATATCTCTTGCACATGGTCAATTATACTAATGGCGGATATGGTCTTTTCGCGGTAATATCGTGTTATCTGAGATGAAATCAAATGAATCGTTTAGCCGATGGCAATAATACCAACTACATGATAGCCCCTAATATGGACCTCGGTTCTTGGTTGGTAATTGCTCTTCTCGGAGGAGCATTTCTATTCGGGATTTGGTACATGTTAATCAGAGACGACGACCGTTCAAATTTGCGACGTACAATTGATTCTGATCGGATAAGGTCACGAAACCGAGCCGATTTTTCAAAAGCACGAGATGAATTTGATCGCAAATTGGCAGAAATCAGCCGGCATTTAGATTCAAAGCGTGCTGCTAAGAAGGAATTGATGGCAAACGAAGAGGAACTTCGCCGTCATTCCGAAGAAGAGGCTGCAAGAATTGCAGCAGAAGAAGAGGCTGCTCGTAAGGAGGAATTAGAAGCCGAAGAAGCCCGTAAGGCTGCTGAATATGAGGCGCAGCGGGCTATAAAACTCGAAGAGGCACGAAGATTGGCCGAAGAGCGCGAAGCGGAACGTCAGGCTGAAGAGACTCGACTTGCTGAAGAGCGCGAAGCGAAACGCCAAGAGGAATTAGCTGAGGCTGAGGCTGATAGATTATTGGAAATCGAAGCTCTCAAGGCAGCAGAAGAACTTGCAGCAAAGGAAGCATCTGCTACTGCAATGAATGAATTGAAAGAGAGACTTGAACGTGAAGGTGCCAAGTCCTCCGATGTTCAGATTTCGTTGATTTGGAATAATTTCAACGACTTAGACCTTCACGTAGTATGTCCATCAGGTGAGCGAATACACGGCGGTAATAGAAATTCCAAATGCAATGGAGAGCTGGATGTTGATGCAAATGTTCGACCTGAAACTAAGAAACCAGTAGAGAATGTGGTTTGGCCAGAAGGAGTGGCGCCTGGCGGCACTTACCGTGCATATGTTCACCATTACAAGAAACACAAAAAACGTCGTTCAAAGGACCCTACTAAATTCAAGGTCATTGTAAATTCAGGTGGAGAGGTAAATGAATACAAAGGTGCACTTTCCTATGGCGACCCAATTATGTTGATTGCAGAATTCACTGTTGAAGAACCAGAAGTTCGATCCGCAGGTGCAATACAGCAAATACTCCTCGCAGAAACTGAAGAAGAGGAAGAATTAGATTCTACTGAGGCGGTAATCGATGATGATGAATTACTGGAATTAGCAGGGGCTGCAGTTCAAGAAATAGAGGAATCCGACGATCCTTTGGCAGAATTGATGGATGACGAAGAAGACGATTAAGACAAAATTCTGTCTAACTCGCTGTTTTTGATAGCCTTCTTGATAGAGCGTGCAATCCTTCTTCCTGTAGACATGAAGGCTTCGTTGAGGTCGCTATATGGCGACCCTCCGATAAATGGATTCGATCCTGCTACAATTCGTGCACTAATCTCAAAGACTCTGAATTCGAGGCGGTCATTGACAATCGTCTCAAGACAAAATGGGCCAATCATCCCCCTTGATTCTTCTTCTAACTCAAATGAAGCAGCAACTGTTCCTTCAGCCAATTCAAACGCTTTGGGCAATAGACTTTCTCTGATTACTACAGACATGTTTCCTGTAACAACGAAAGAGGGCTCAAGGTTCATCTCACGCAGGTCTCTTAGGCTACCGAGTTTGTAGAATTCATCGACATTTGATTCATCTCGACGATCCATACTCATGAGTTCGAGCCTTCCCAAATTCTTGCCAGCATGGCTACCTTTACCTTGAACTTGGAAACCATCAGTTGCAGTGGGGTCAAAGAAGAAGTGCATGTAATAGCGACACCCAAGGACATATTCCTGAATTGTGAAATCCTCATCAAGGTTGACATTTCGTTTGAAATCACGATAATCACGAGCGATGAAGTATCCTTCGCCACCTTTTGCACCTGCATATTTCACAATAACAGGGCCGTCGATATCGTGAGGGTCATCAATCACTTTTGGTAATTCACAGCCACCGCTCTCAAGCCATTGGCGTTGACGCTCTCTACTGCTTTCCCAGTGTAGAATACCTCTATTTCCAAAGGTAGGAACCTCGAGTTTACGATAATTGTCACTACCGAGATATTCTACTAGAGACCCGTGTGGAATAATGACAACATTGCGCTCACGTAGCCACTTTGCCTTACTGAGAAGTTCACTATAATTATCTAGCATTAACCACTCATCGGGTTCGGCACCAGGGAATGCAGAGTAGAACTTCCTACGGTTTTCACCAACGGCAATTCCTAGAGTTTTGAAGCCCTCCATTCGCGCTCCATGAAGGATTTGAAGGGATGAATGAGATGCAACGACACCGATTGTGACATCATCAGAATCGTAGGATTTGAGCCAAGCCATCAGCTGTTCGTTGTCTACGCCCATATCGCCCGGTTCTATATTCGACTAATGACTATTGCGCTTGAGCAATTATTGAAAGTCTGAAAGATGAATCAACAATTCATGTCGCAACAACATTTTTTCCTCCGTCAAGACTTCAAGTGTCGGCTATATGGGACAAACATGGGCAAAGCCGAATCAAGTAGCCGCATGACATATGGAAACTATCTCCAACTCGATACTTTGCTTACATTACAGGATGGGCCAGAAGGGCACTCTCCTCCTCCCTGCAATGATGAAATGCATTTCATTGTCATCCATCAGGTATTCGAATTGTGGTTCAAACTCCTTAATCGAGAATTAGAAGAATCATTGAATTTGATGGAAGTAGAAGAGGTTTCTGAAGAGAGCATTCCACAAGTAGTACATCATTTGGAACGCTGTGCTGAGACATTTAGGTTGATGGCACAACAGTGGAAAGTAATGGAGACTCTTACGCCACAAGATTTCCTGGCATTCCGTGATAGATTAGGCACATCATCCGGCTTTGAGAGTTGGCAAATGCGCTCATTAGAGATGCTAATGGGGCTAGATCCTGAGCAAAGAATTGGCGGAATGGATCCAATGGTTCACAACCGCAAGTTGCACCAAGAGGGAAAGTTGTCTGATGAGGTAATGTCAGAACTCGATAGATTAGCAGCGCGACCCACTCTCAAGCAAGTATTGCGACAGTGGCTGGAGCGCACTCCTGTTGAGGGCGTTTCGGGAGATGCCGCTATTCTCACAAACTTTGTTGAAGGCCATCTTTCAGCAATGGCTGAGCATAGTGAGGTAGTAATTGCTCACATGGTTGAAATTGGCCACGGTGAAGAGGCTGCAATACGCCCTAGAATGGAAGGCGGAATTGTATCAGCCAGAGAGTTTCTATTACCAGATGGTCAAGTAGATGCAGCACGTGCAGGCCTTCTTTTCATTGAATCATATCGTGAGCTTCCTCTTTTGTCATGGCCAAGAAGGCTCATTGACACTGTTGTTGAATTAGAGGAATCAATGCTATTATTCCGTTTCCACCATGCTAGAATGGTTGAGAGAATGATTGGTAGAAGAATGGGCACTGGTGGTTCTAGTGGAGTCGATTATCTCGATATGACCCTGAAATACAGGGTATTTACTGATTTATGGGCAGTTCGAACTATGTTGGTGAAGAGAGAATCTCTTCCCGACCCTAAAAATTCAGAATTCTATGGCTATGCCGCAGATAATTGAGCCTCAAGCATTGTGAGGGTCGGTGTCGATTGGGATGAGTTCGTGGTCGTACTCATACATTGCAATCTTTAGTGGGTCAAGAACGAAGCGAACACTTGCTTCTTCAAGTCCGTAAAGGGAGATTAGTTCTGCCTTGAAAGCTTCACGAAGGATATCTTCATTCACGTTCAGTGGTGCACCCATTCCAATTTGTAGGGCGCGTGCACCGATAATGCGAGCTCGCTCAAAGCGAGTGTGTGGACGGATTGGCTTGACCATTTCAGACACCTATGCACGATACGTGCGAATTGGGCGACCAACACCCTGTTCTTGAACCCTGCGCCACCCGTAGGGTGGTTATTCTTCTTCATTTGGCGGTTCTTGACGGATGGTTTTGATTAAATCCCATGTGGCAGGGAGTATCATCAGAATAAGCAATCCAGTGATAATTAGGATGGTATCTATGTTGTTTTTTGGTAGAATTTTCTCTGTAAATTGTATTCCACCTTCAGGTTCCAAATCATGTGCAGGATTTGAAGAAGCCGAAACCGTGGTAATCCGACCAGGCGTACTCAACATGATCACTAGGTAATCACCATCTAGAGATATGGAATTATTTCCCGCATCAATGATTGAATAATTTGTTGCAAGATTAATCAATCCCGCTTGGTTTGCAACGGTCCAAACTTCTATAATTAGGGGCTCTGAAAGGCTACTATTGATAAATAATTCACCGTTTTCTAAATTCGCTGAGGTTAGTCCCGACAGGTTTACTTCGCTATCAGATATCGCCATTTCTAATTCGAGAGATTGAGTTTTTCCAGCGAGTAGCCCCTCTCCATCGATAACCAAATCCGGATATCCCCAAAGTTGGTAAGTATCAGCAAATCTTTGATTTGATGCATTTAGCCAAAATAGATCAGATTTGGAAGGATGATGGGTCATCACGAATGTATTGTCAGATTCTCTTTGGTCGAGTTGTGTTTCTACTGCTTCGCAAGGCTCACACCAATCGGCGCCAAAATACTCGACAAGATGAGCTGGACGCCAGCCGGCGCATGACGTATTTTCTTCTATGCACGTAAGGTCGATGATGAGGACATCGTGCAATATACCTTCATCTGCTACATTTGCACTCACGCTATGGCACAAAGGTGCTAGGAAGAGGAAACAAAGTAGGATTGCACCCCTCATCAAACATGCGGAGCGCACCCGCTTTGTTAAAGGGGGGCCTACGGCCCCCGCCGAATAGATGGTAGCCCCTTGGTTCAAGCGACCTTCAACATTGCCACTTGTAATTGCAATCATGGCTTTGCTAATTATCATCGTTGGCGGGACAATTAGAGTTCTTGATGCCGGTGAATCTTGTCCGGATTGGCCCAAGTGTTTCGGAGGCTGGGGATTTGATGTTTCAGAGGACGAGCAATTGGCTTGGTATGAATCAAATCCAGATGAAGTAGATAGCCGAGGTATTGACCACAGTTACTCCACATTCGAGATATTCACAGAGTGGTTTCATCGCTTACTCGCATCGGTGATGGCAATACCGGTGCTTGCGAATTTCCTGATTATTTGGTCGAGAAGAGAACGTTATGGCGATGGGTTGGTACGCACGTCATTTCTCACAGGCATCTTACTAATTGTTCAGGGAATTGCAGGAATGGTTACCGTCAAACAAGATAATGCAGACTGGTCGGTAGCATTGCACCTCATACTAGCCTTATTTTTTGTTTCTATACTCATTTGGCAATGGATCTTAATGCGGCGAATAGAAGGGAAAAAATGGCCAATGCATGAAGCTCCAGCAGGTTTTGTTGCAAAACAATTGAATCGTTTCATCACCCTGACTTGTACAATTCTCATATTGCTTGTCCTTGGAGCATGGGTTGCTGCGAATAAGGAATACAATGCAGGTTGTGCTGTTGGCTTCCCCAATGGATGGCCTCAATGCCATGGATATTGGTTACCTTCACTTGATGGTCCCGGAATTATGGTACAGATGTTCCATCGTATTGGTGCTGGAATAGTTGGAATTGCATTAATCGTTGGAAGTATGCGTATCCGCGAGAGTGCATTGGAATTTGGAGCTCATAAGGGATTCAGCAGATGTATCGATCTAGCGACAGGATTTTGGCTCCTGAATGTATTTGTTGGCGGTCTATACATCATTCTTGCAAAGACCGAGTTTCCTGAATTTCTTTCACTCATTCACTTAATTGTAGGTGTAACATCATTTCTGACTGCAATGTTTGGGACACTGATGCTGATGAGTGCAGATCTGGTTGGTGATGATGATGAAGAATGACGACCACCCCGGTATGGTAAGAGTTCTAATGCAATTGATGAAATTGCGAGTAGTAGTACTCCTTCAGGTGACAGCAATTTGCGCAATCCTTGCCCACGACCTCCTTGTTCGATACGAGTCTATTCCCGGAGATAGGACATGGATGGATACCTTGTATACATCTTTCATCACCTTAGTAGGAGGTACTTTGGCTGCAGGAGGTTCAAATGCAATCAACATGGTCTATGATAGAGACATCGACCCTGGGATGTCGAGAACTCGTACTAGACCAATACCAAAGGGATGGATCAGTCCAAATGCGGCTCTATTCTTTGGAATAGTAATCGCATTAATCGGTAGTGGCTTATTCTTATTATTACACTGGAAGGCAGCATTTTGGTCACTTTTTTCTGTAGTATTCTATGTATTTGTATACACGATTTGGCTCAAACGGAGAACCCCTCAAAATATTGTAATTGGAGGAGCAGCAGGCGCAACCCCTCCAGTTATTGGATGGGCAGGAGCCGCTGCAGCCTCCTTGCCAAATAATCTCAATCCATTTGATCTTGGTTCACCTGCGCCATGGATGCTATTCTTACTGGTATTCCTTTGGACTCCACCACATTTCTGGGCTTTAGCACTATATCGTAGTGGAGAATATGGCAAAGTTGGAGTTCCTATGATGCCTGATGTCAAAGGACCACATCACACATTAAAACAATCTAAGTTCTATTGCATTCTTCTTTTTGGTCTAGGTGCGGTTCCTTGTTTTTGGCCAGGTTCAGGTTTACCACTCATTTGGGCATTTGTCGCTGGTAGCCTAACCCTCTGGTATTCGATTTCAGTTTGGAAAATCGATCCTGATGAACCATTTGATGAAAATGGCCGTATGCCAAAGGCATTTACCTCTTTTATGAGAAGTTTAGCGTATCTAGGATTGATGTTCATCACGTTTGTTTTGGTTGTAGCTATACCTCCAACTTGGTTAGGGCCACTTGGAATTTTGTGAAATGCTAAACAACTGAAGTGGCAAAAGCGCGACGAGAGGGATTCGAACCCTCGTGGGCAGACCCATCGGATTAGCAATCCGACGCAATGGCCAGGCTATGCGATCGTCGCAGGCGTCTCGCCCACCTGACCTCTTGAGATAAAGCAGACGGTTCAACCAATTCAGAAGAACTCGTCGAACTCGTTATCATCATATGTCTTCGGGGCATTTGCAATGCGACGAGAGATTACTTTGGCCAGTCGCTTTCTCTTCTTGAGTAATAACGGCAATCCAATGAAGTTGATCATGATTATAGCTAGCATTATCGCTCCAGTAATTTGGAATAATTGGTCCTCCATTGACTCCTCAAGATCTCCAAACCATTGTACTCCCAAAGGTGGTTCTTCTGGGGCAGGTGGTTCAGGTACTCTCCATTCATTGTAGGTCCAGTGTTCATCATCAACATGAACACGTTCGATATTTACAGAGGGAATATCCACTAGGGTTTCTTCGTTGCCTACCCAATCTAAGGGGGTGAGGATGTAGTAATATGTGCGGTATGGCCTGATTCCATCGTAGTCTGTACCATTATCCCAGAACTCACCGGACTCTCCTGGTACATTGATTAGGCCAGTTGCAATTGGTTCGACAAATCTCAAATCCATGTCATTTGGTATTGCATCCAAACGATACAAATTCCAAGTAATATCGCCTTCTGGTTCATGTTCAGGCCAGGTCCATGTCAATTTCATTTCATAGCAACTAAACCAATCTAGTTGTTTGTCAAAACAACTGGTTTCATTATTGTAAGAAACTGTGTGAGATAATCCAGAAACCTCTGATGTCGGGTTTATGGCATCACCACATTTCAGACCAGGAATTTCATCAACAATTGTGACTTCTCCTTGAAGTGGCGCTGGTTCAGCTGCGCGGTTGGCTGGCATGATAGCATATGATACACATTCACCAGTCTCTAGAGGAGTGGGGTCATCCCATGATGATATAGTAGACGAGACATATACTTGGAATGTATTTGCCATTAAACCATCCCAAACGAATTTACTGGTCGTAGTTTCAGGATTTGGGAAATATGATGAAGCACCAGGCACTCCTGAAAGTCGATAAATCTGCCATCCCCCGAAGTATGGATTAGAGAGGTCTCCAACTGGTTCCCATTCAAGGCGCATGAATCCATCTGGTAGGAGTTCGATTTCCGGTTGTCCCGGGGTGATATTTGCAGGAGGTAGTTCACCGACAATTAGCAAATCCATATTTTCGATTAGATGAACTCTTATCGTTTCATTATTGATTAATTCATAGGTGTTTTCACCACCCAATGGATCCCAATCAATTTGGTCTAGCCCATATAATTGGCGAATCTTTACTGAACTAAACGGTACATTGCTTGGTAGCATATTCGTGAGATTTAGGTCGAATTCCATATAATCCATGCCTAGAGAATCTGAATCATCTGTTTTCTCTACGTCAATAGACATGATTAGAAGTGACTCTAAGCCCTCTCCAGGCCCATAATTGAACCCAGGTACTGGATAGTCGTAAATAGCGGTCCCACTTGCATGACTTCGTGTTACTGCGTATCCAGAAAGCCAGTCTCCAGTGCTGATGTCAGAACTATTGAATACAGTTATTTGAATTGTGTCAGATTCCATTGAGCCAAGTGAATCAGTAACTCTAGTAGTGACGAAGTGGTCTCCAAGTCCGATGACTTCAGCTGAGATATTGATAGTTTTTCCAGTGCCGAGTGGGAAAATTCCACCTATCCACCATGAATAGTCTAGAGGTGCGGCTGCATTTAATGAAGTTCGAGCACTAAACTCAATGCTTTCTCCGGTGTTATACTGTCCATAAAAATTGGACTGTTCAATAATAGGGGAGATCTCGCCTGCAATTACTTCTGTGGTTTCAGTGAGAATATTGTCACTAGGTTTAGCATCAGGACCCTCTGACATCATTTCATTTACATATACTTTGAAGTGCTTATCTCCTATCTCTTGGACATCAAAGATACAGGTTTCACTATCGCTAGGTACTATGAATTCTGGGTAACAATCCTCTTCGGATTCAATAACATCAAAGAGATCCATTATTGTGAATCTAACTAGAGGTTCATGCACTGTCTTATTTCCAAGATTGGAGATAACTACAGCAATGGAATCATTTCCATAATAATAAACCGATGAAGACGGTGCGAATCGTGGATACATTTCTGTGACTTGAAGGTCAACTGTATCATCAAATATAATTTCAACGCTTCCGAGGTCATTGTATGAATTCATATCTCCAACTGGGTTCCCGCTTGAGGATAAAAGGCCGTAAATCATTGTATAGCGTCCTTCTTCAGAGTAGTTTAGAGCAGGTAGCGACCTTGTAAATGATGCTTCACCCCAACTGGGAAGGTCAGAGTATGGAATTGTTGAATTATGAACTTCGCTTCCAGTTTCATTGAGTAACTTCCAACCAATATTTGCAATGAGATTACAATCCCCACAAGAAGTGACAATTCCGCTTATAGTCATGTCATAATTGGTTCCAGTATTGAGAATGAGTTCACCTTCGTATTGGTTTAGGTCTTCCAGTTGGGAAATTGGATCTTGGTAATCTAGAACTACATCAACTAATTTTTGTGTTAGATAGAATGTTGTAATCAAGAGGTCATTTGAAGTAACGGTATCGTCTTCTTGGAATCTATAAATCAATGTATAGACTCCTTCATCCCCGTCGGGGCTGAAGCCATTGGCAGCCTGTATTTTTGTAGATTCACCTACAGCAATAGGCTCGACACTCATACTGCCTGAATCTTCATTTGCTGAAATACAAGCGTTCACATCCAATTCGCCTTCGCAGATGAACCAGTCGACAATTCTAGTTTCAACATTGAAGAAAAATCCGGAATTTGTAACATTCAATTCAAAGGTAATGGGATCCCAAGATGAAATGTATTCCCCTTCTAGGGGCACAAGTGATTCTGTGAGTTCATAGTCACCACTCACCATTGCACTTGCTGTAGGGGCCATCAAAATGCCACTGAATGAAGAAATTATCATTACGAAGATTAAGGCAATGCTCTTCCCTGCCAAACCAGTGCTTTCGACAGCAATCGCTCTGGACATCAGTCTTGCCTCGCACCGGCCCCTCAAATACCAATCGGTGCCACCTCCCTTCGGGAGTTGTATTCCCAACGAATACATATTCGACGGGCGACACCCTATTGACTCTCCAATGCTCCCCTTTGTTTCATGGACGGCAGGGGCGGGTGCGTAAGGTCGCCAGTCGACACAGACGAAGCCGTTGTTGCAGTCGTCGAATTTCTGTCTGCATTTGCCCTTTTTTTGATGATTCTCACCGCTTTCATGTCATTGGCCCAACTTGAATTAGGAAGCAATGACCCCACGACTGACCTAGTCGACAGATCTGCTGTTGAAGGACTTGAACGCCTTACATCAGACGAGGGTTGGTTTGTACCATATGTTGACGGGGTAAGAGATTCAGCAAATTCTACTTCAGAATGGCACAAGATTAGCCCAGTAGATATTGAAGGCGGCGCAATATTGCCTGGGCTCATGAATGGAGATAATTTAGATTCAAATCGTATTGCTGCATTGGCAAATGTGAGCCTTGGGGATGTGATTACCGGATTGGGATTACCCGATGGGATGCAATTACGTTTGGTGATAAAGGTGGAATCTTCGGATGATTCAGAAAGAACCGGAAAAATCCTCTTTGAGGGTGGTTCTAAACGAATGGGAGCAAGCATTTCATCCATCGCTTCTCGAACTTTCACAAACGCAAATGAAGTTACATCAGTAACTCTAGAAGTTCACAATGGAGGCACACCACCTGAAATGCTCAGAATGACCGAGTTTTCTCCAAGGCCGGCAAATAACGGTCCAGAATGGATTGAGGTTCAGAATCTAAACGGCTTCGCTCTATCACTCAATGGCTGGTCGTTCGAACGTAATGGGTCATCTGGAGATATGGACCATTTATTCACAGAAGGCGTCGTACCTGGCGGTGAAATCGTTATTTTTAGTGGAGATATTACCAATCAAGAGACCGGAGCTGCGAGTATTGTCTATGATCTCGGCTCATCAGGTTTCTTAGGTGTAGGTAGTATTGATGGATTATCTGATACTGCTGGGCGTCTCAAATTGCTGCATGCAAATTCAAATGACTTTAGAGGCACAATCATTTGTCTGTATGAGTGGAATCCTTCTACAGGAATTTCAATCAATAATACCATTCAGTGGAATGGTGGAACACCTACGGTGGATTCCTCTTGGAATGTATCATCGACACCTACACCCGGTATAGTTTGAGTCGATTACGGCGCATGTTTCATCTACTCGATTGCTGTCGATGAGCCGGTACCCATGCAGCCGGCCACAGTTTACAGCCGCGACCGATGTATTACAGGTATACATGGCATGGATGAGATTCTCAGGGGCGGAATACCTTACGGCTCTACAGTATTGTGCTCAGGAACATGTGGTTCTGGCAAAACAACATTTGGCATGGAGTTTCTAGTTAGAGGGGCTTTGTCAGGCGAAGCTTGTGCACATTTTACTGCAACCGAGCCTTCTGTCAAATTATTGGAAAATATTCGCCAGTATGCTTTCTTCGACATGAATATGATTGATACTGGATTAATCAATGTGTTTGACATGGATGTATTGTATTCATGGTTAGGTCTTGAGAAATCAACCTTCGATCTTGCAGATGTACACGCACTGATCAAATCAATTGTCGACATCGTCAATACAATTGGTGTTACTCGATTGGTAATCGATTCGGTTACCACTCTTTGTTACAAGATTAAGAGCGAGCAATTGATTCGGGACTTCTTGTTCACACTTGGAAAGAAACTCGCAACTCTTGGATGTACTACTATCCTGATTTCAGAGATTACTTCTGCCACAGAAAATGCACATTGGTCCTCCTTCGGTGTCGAAGAGGCAATCGCTGATGGCATCATCGTTATGGGCGATGTAGAGAGAATGGGCCATCTATTGAGATTCCTTCAAGTTGTAAAAATGCGAGGCACAGGCCATAGTCGTGCTAAGCATGCAATCGAATTAACTCCTCTAGGAGTAATGCTTACCCCTATGCTCAAATGGGGCGCAATGAGTGATAAACAGAGCAGATGGGGGTCGTGATAATGTTTGAACTCGACCAAAGAATCGCCGAACAATTGACCGAGGTCAGTCTCAATTCAGCAGTTCAGGTTCGCTGTGGAAATTCCAATGCATTCATGGTAACAGCATCAACATTGATTCCGTTAATGCAGATGTTCGAAATGGGAGGTGTGTATATTTGCGCAACACGAGGAGCTGTGGAGATTATCGATGGTTTCGAAGCAATAGGTGTTGATGTTTCTGAAATTCATTTCATTGATTTGGTAAGTTCAGGAATTCTGGGGGGTACTGATATTACCCATCCAAATGTCACCTTTGTAGATAGCCCAATCATGCTCGAGAGTGTTCTTTTGAGGACCCTATACACTCTAAGAATAGCCCAATCGGAAAGAAATTTCGTCTTGATTGATTCTGTAAATGCTCTTGCTATTTACAATGAGGAGCGAATGTTAGCGGAGTATCTGCATACTTTCATCAATACATTCCGTCAACGCGAGGTATTGTCCATCATTCTAAATGTACCAGATCAGGTTCCACCAATGGTTCTTGCAAATCTCGATTTGTATTGTACCGATTTAATTGACCGAGGACAGGTCGTCATACACTGAGGTGTTTCAAATGAATAAGCAAATCAAATTCGACCCAGAAGATGAGGCGTTCTTCGGCTCAGTAGGCAGCTTCGGTGTGCCCAAATTCGACAATGCAATGAATGGTGGAGTTCCTCGCGGTTTCCTTGTTGTAGGTTTTACACAAGTGGGGGCTGGTTCTGAGTTATTTGCAAAGCAATTTACCTCTCCAGCAGAAGAAGCGGATAACACCATTCTAATATCTACTAACGAGAGCCAACTTGAGATTGCTCGTGTTTTCAAGAAGTATAACTGGCCAACAGATATTGCAGTACGTACCCTCGGTGAAGAGTATAATGCACGCGTTCTAGAAAAAGAACTGCTCGCAAGCCGATATCGGCTTGAAGGCTTCAAACTTCCAGATATTCAGAGACTTGCCCAGACTCGTTTCGTCGATGATGACACTCAGGATTTCCTGACGGAGATGACAAATGAAATCATGGCCATGGGTCCTTATTTCAGAGCGGTCATAGATTCTCTGGATTTCTTTATCCAGCGTGATGATCCATCGCGTGTAGTAGCAATGCTGAGAATGATGCAAGCACATACTCAAATCAATCGTGGCATCCTTTTTGTGACCATTTCTACAGATACTATTAGTCCAGCAATTAAGCAAGAATTGGCAGCAATTGCCGACATGGTATGTGATTTCAAGGTCCGAACAATCGGTTCGGATTTCGAAACAAGTATGATAGTCAGCAAGTTCCGAAACGCGCCTGAGAATCTTTCGATTATGGTATTCAGAGTAACGCCAGAAGAAGGTATCACTCCAGAGACTGTCGAGCGTATCGCTTGATGAGAGCAAAGAGTGATTCGATTCACACATTGTGGAGTCCGATTCACAACATTGTGAAGTTGAGAATCATTCTGGTTTGTTTGCTTTGAACCTGCTAGACATACCAGGGAATAGCAGCCTTGCTTTGACATCGGTGTACCCAACTTCTCGCATCATGGATTTGTAAAATCCGTGAGTTCCATAATGAGTATAGGTGCGAGCTAACCATTTCCATGGATGATTGGGATCCTTTGTGACCCAGCGAGCAACTAATTGCACGAATGTTGCCATGTAAATACGTCCAAAGATTCCATGTAACCAGTTGGCCTTACCAGCATCACAGATTATCAATTGCCCTCCAGGTTTGAGAACTCGCAACATCTCACTGAGGCCCTGTTTTTTATCTCTGAAATCCCTAAAAGAGAACAAACAGAATACACGGTCGAATGTATTGTCTGGCAACGGGATATCTTCTGCTACCGCTTCAATATATGTTGCCTGACTTTCTCCTCTTGATGAGCGAGATTCATCAAGCCGTTTCTTGCAAACTTTGAGCATCTCAGCACTTGGGTCGAGGCAGGTTAATTCCATGCCGACAAGGTCTACCGCAAATGAGCCCGGTCCACAGCCAACTTCGAGAATTTTCATCCCTTTGTCCGCATGATTTCGAACATGGCGGCGCATACCTTTGTCAAATCCAAGTGTCATGATTCTATTGACTCGGTCGTAGACCGGAATGGTTGCTTCGAGTTGTTTTTCCAACTCTGTCCACGCCTCTTCATCGATGCCTGATGCATCGAATCCACCGGTCGCAGAACGGTCGCTCATACCTCGTCGGCGTTGCCTCATTGATATGGAGATTTGCTTTGTAATGAATTGGACTGGCTTTTAACATCCCAAAAAAGTGACCACGAGGGTTATGAACCCCTTTCATTTCGGGCGGAATACTAAGAGTGGTTACCATGGGAATGGCAGATGTACTTCAAAGCATAAGAGATGCTGAATCAGCCGCAACTGAGAAAATTGAATCCTCTAAAGAAGAGGCTGCAAAAATTCTCGCGGACTCCCGCCGAAATTCGGCAGAAATAATTCAAAAAGCTCAAGATGGAGCAGTTAGTTCGACCGGAAAGACCCTTGATAAGGCCCGTTCAAAGGCTGGAAAAAAGGCTGACGGAGTACAAACTGAGGGCACAAAAGAAGTTGAAGGAATACAAAAATCTGCTAGTGATCGTCGAGATACTGCTGTTAAGATTCTAATTGACTCACTGATGCCAAACTGAGGTGCTTTTGATGTTCAATGTCGTTGAGATGTCCCGCCTTGTAATGGCAGGTTCATCCAGTGACATCGATTCTGCTCTTCGCCTATGTGCGGATTTGGGCAATGTACACATCACCCCATACAGCGGTGATGAAGAAGGCATTACTCTCGGAACACCTCATCCTGACGCAGACGATGTATCTGCACTACTTGCGAAAGTTCGCGCAGCAACACAGGAACTCAAGTGCGCAAATCGAGATGGTCCAATTTCCATCTCTGCGGTAAAGAAAGCACTCGATGGAGACTTTGTGAGCAATCTTGACTCTATCCTTTCAGTAATTACCGAAGAGAGTGATGCAGAAGCTGAACTCGCTCGAATGGTTGAGAGAGTAGCAGTGCTTGAAATCATGTCACCACTTGGAATACCACTCGAATTAATGACAGGAATCGATGCTCTTGAGGTATATGTTGGCGAGGTCGGTAAGACTTCTAAGATTGGCCAGGTCTTCTCCCAAGATGACCTAGTCGACAGAATAGAACTCCACTATGCTGGTAATGTAGTTGCAGTTGCATGTGAAGGCAAAGAAGCAGCAGAAGTCCAAATGGCTCTTGGTGAATTAGGAGCTAAACCAATTCAGATTCCATCCGGTGAAGGCAAGCCAAGTGAATTACTTGGTGAAGCAAGAAAGAATATCACCAAATTGGAGAAGACCATTGCCTCATGTATCGAGTCTAAGGAAGACTGGGTTAACAGTAATGGACGCATGCTCATTGCAGTTCAGGAGCACCTTTCGAGAGAGAATGACATTCTAACTGGTCACACACTATGTGCAACTAGCGCACACGCATATGCGCTAGAGGCATGGATTCCAACCTCCGCTTCGAAGGAAACATCTGCAGTTCTATCAAAGGCTTCCAGCCACCTTTCTATCACAGAGTTTGTCGAAGACCACCATCACGATGATGGTCACCACACGGAATATCCCCCTGTGGAGTATGATACTCTAGAGGCAACTCGACATGCTTCGTTATTGACCAACTTGGTAGGACGCCCAAAGTATGGAACCTTTGACCCTACGACAATGATGGCATTCACATTCCCACTATTTTACGGCCTTATCCTAGGTGATATTGGATATGGTCTAATCATTATGATGATTTCACTTGCTCTCAAGAGCAAGTTCGGGCACATCCCCGCAGGAGCATTCGCTTCGAGGATTATGATGAACATGGGAATCGCAACACTGATTTTCGGTGTGATTACCGCTGAGGCCTTTGGTTTCATTATAGATCACTGGGCCCCATTCGAGGGATTCTATCACTGGACCCACGGTGCATTCCATCTGCCTCATTTCTTTGCTGATACACTGAAGTTGAGCGATACCCACATTCCATTCCATCGTGTAGGAGATGGAATGGTTGACTACATGCTTCTAACTGTATATCTTGGTGCAGGACATCTCGTTATTGGATTCCTAATCGGATTCAAGAATGTGTTCAAAGCACACGGAATCGTTCCAGCATTCTTCGAGAAGGGTTCCTGGCTCTTCATCCTCTTCGGTGGATTTGGTCACATCTTCCGCTTCCTTACCGATGAGAGATACGAGTTATTCGCTTTGACAGGTTGGTCTATTTCTATTCTATTCGGATTAGGATGCTTGATTATTGGTCTTGCAATATTTGAGAAATTCGGATGGGTTGGAGGCTTCATTATGGGGCCAATCGAATTATTTGGCCTCCTTGCAAATACACTTTCATACCTACGAATAATGGCAGTTGGTGTGGCTGGAGTCAAGATTGCTGAACTCGGCAACGAAATGGGTTTCCACAATATGTTACATTCATTCGAAGAGGGCCATTACATCACTATGGTACTAGGATTCGTTCTATGGATTTCTGTGCAGGTATTCGCACTTCTGCTTGGAATCCTTTCCCCTTCAATACACGCCGTCCGTCTCCACTTTGTGGAATGGATGAGCAAGTTCCACGACGGCTCTGGACTGGCATTCAGTCCATTTGGTGGCCGTGCCCTACACGTTGAGGGTTCATAGATCACAGTCCCCTATTATGGACAAAACTGGAGGAAAAAAAATGAATGTAAAGAATGTAAGGATAAGCGCACGTATCTTACTCGTACTCATGGGTATGGTAGCAATCGTGCAGGCAGTCGCCGCAACAGGCGAAGACAATGCTAGTACCGTAGATGCAATGAAGGGCTTAGGAGCAGGTATTGCTCTTGGTCTTGCAGCAGTCGGTGCTGGTATATCCCAAGGTGGCATCGGTAGCGCAGCTGTCGGTATGCTTGCTGAGGATGACAGTAAGTTCGGTGTTGCACTGATCTTCACTGCACTGCCTGAATCGCTAGTTATCCTGGGTATGATGCCCCTGTTCCTCTGAAGAGGAACTTTTCAAAGGACTAGTTCCTTTGAGATGTAGGTGATAATATGACATTGGAAAGACTTGCTAAGGACATCATGGCGTCCGCTGATGCGGAAGCCAAGAAGATGATCAAGGCGGCCAAGAACGAAGCCAAAGGCATCGTCTCCGAGGCAGAAGCACGTGCAACTTCGATTACCGAAGATGCATCGGGCAAAGCCGGAAAGGAGGCAGACCAGATAGCTCGAGAAATGGTCGCGTCTGCACGCCAAGCCAACCAGAAGGAGATACTCGTCGCTCGTCGTATCGAGTTAGATGCCACATTGGCATCTGCACGAACGCTACTGGGTGACGCAAGCCTCGCAGGACGAGCGAGTTTGCTGAAACATCTAGTTAAGCAGGCTGGCGAAGTTTCGCAAGGTAAAATGGTACTACGTCCAACAAGCATCGACCGTGCCGCACTCGCAGATTCCGCTAAGGAATACGCGATTGGCGACGATGTAGATGGCCTAGGAGGATTCGTCCTCGAGGCCGAGGATGGTTCCATTTCCTTCGACATGCGCTTTGACACTCTGCTTGAATCCGCATGGATAGAGCAGCGTGCTGCAATTAACGAAACACTGTTTGCTTGAAACCACGGGAGAAATCAATATGGCAATCCTCGGCTCAAATCAGGCTTATGCAGCAACACGCGCCAAAACCCGACGTTCGGGTCTATTGGACCGTACACGCTTGCGTCAGCTAATACAACAGTCTCCTGACCAATTAACCGTCGCAGTGGCGGATAGTGGATACAGGACTGAGATTGATTTGTACGCGGGGAAATTCTCTGGAGGAGATCTTGTCGAGGCTGCTCTGTCACACAATTTACAGAGCGAATTGTCGAACATCATTGGATTATGCAGTGGACGAATGAAGGACCTCGTTGAGATTTATGCTGGACGATTCCGCTACCACAATGCAAAGGTAGTACTTCGTGCTGTTCTAAATGATGTTTCGAGCAAGAAGGTTGCTCATTCAATACTCCCGGAGGAGAGTGAGATTAACGCTCCATGGATTCGTATGATAGAGGAAGCAAAAACTCTCAGAGAAGCAGTTGAACAAATGCGCCGCCTTCCATTCGGAAAGGCACTGATGGCACTACCAGATGATAGTGGGCTCCAAGCCTATGAAGACACACTGGACCGTCATTACTTCAAGCATTCACTCGATGCACTTCGCGGTGGAGCAGATGCTCGAACCCTACGCAATATTTTGACCGGCGAAATCGATCACCGAAATATTATCAACATACTCGAAGGACATGCATTTGGCCTGTCTACCGAGGAAATTTCCCAGGCGCTCATCCCTGATGGCCGCCTTATCACAGCGAGGAATTCAACCCAGGCTATTAGCAGCAGGGAAGGACTTCTCGATGTGTTGCGCCAGTCGAACAAGTTCGACTTAGATGGATTCATTCAGACTCTCTCAGCCTCAGATGAGGCTAGAACGCTGGACCCCGCCATTACCTGGTTGCGTGACCGAGAACACGCACAGATGAAGCGCTTGAGTTACCTCCATCCGGTCTCCGCACTACCTGTAATCCACTATGTGGCTTGCAAAGTGCAAGAGGTCGAAGATTTGCGACTAATCGTGCGCGGCCGTATGGCTGGTCTGCCCGTAGAGGTCTTGGAGGCTCACGTTCTTTGAGGTGATTATGAATGGATATAGCAGTCGTAGGCAGTCCCGAGTTCACACTCGGATTCCAGCTCGCTGGCATCAGCACACTGTACAATCCTGAAGGAGAGGAGGAAACCTCCCAGACCTTCAGAAACCTACTCAATACAAAGGGTGTGGGAATCGTGGTAGTCGACTCCGCGATTCTGTCCACCCTGCCCGACCGCCTCAAGGAGAGGCTGTCGCAAAGTGTTACCCCAACAGTTCTAGGAATTGGAACCGAGGAGGACACGACCCTTCGCGAAACTATACGCAAGGCAATAGGAGTCGATTTGTGGAAGTGATTCCAACCAAATCCAAGGAGGAAGAGGAAATGAATAATGAAGGAGTAATATACCGAATTTCAGGACCTGTGGTAACTGCTACAGGAATGCAAGCGGGAATGTATGATGTGGTACGTGTCGGTCACGAAGGTCTCATGGGAGAGGTCATCGAACTGCACGGCGATAAAGCGGTTATTCAGGTGTATGAGGACACAAGCGGCATCCGCCCAGGCGAGCCGGTTCTAAACACCCGTGAGACCTTGTCTGTGGCTTTAGGCCCTGGACTACTGACCCAAATCTATGATGGTATCCAGCGTCCGTTGGCTACCCTCGAAGAAGTAATGGGTGTCTTCATCACACGTGGTGTAGACGCTGACGGATTCGACATGGAGAGAAAGTGGACTTTCGAAGCCGTAGCTTCAGCAGGCGATGAAGTCGTCAGTGGACAGGTTATCGGTAACGTACAGGAAACAGAGACTATCGTTCACAAGATTATGGTGCCTCCCGGCAAGGGTGGCACTGTCAAGTCCATCTCTTCTGGAGACTACAATGTCACAGAAGATGTATGTACTCTTGAAGATGGTACTACAATGCAGATGATGCAGAAGTGGCCAGTTCGAACCCCACGTCCTTACCAGCAGAAGTACGCACCAGATACCCCACTAATCACCGGAATGCGCATCCTCGACTTCCTCTTCCCATTGGCGAAGGGTGGAGCAGCCGGTATCCCAGGACCTTTCGGTTCTGGAAAGACCGTTACCCAGCAATCTCTTGCAAAGTATTCCGACGCACAGATTGTTGTTTACATCGGATGCGGTGAGCGTGGAAACGAGATGACAGAAGTTCTCGACGAGTTCCCTCACCTAATCGATCCAAACACCGGAAAGCCATTGATGAACAGAACTGTGATGATTGCAAATACTTCTAACATGCCTGTCGCAGCACGTGAAGCATCAGTATACACCGGTATTACCATCGCCGAATACTTCCGTGACATGGGCTACGATGTAGCACTCATGGCGGACTCTACAAGCCGTTGGGCTGAGGCAATGCGTGAGATTTCGTCTCGATTAGAAGAGATGCCCGGTGAGGAAGGATACCCTGCGTACCTTTCCAGCCGAATTGCAGAATTCTACGAGCGTGCTGGACGTGTACAGACACTCAATGGCGATGACGGTTCAGTTACTGTCATCGGTGCTGTTTCTCCACCTGGTGGAGACGTATCCGAGCCAGTCAGCCAAGGTACCCTGCGCATCGTTAAGGTGTTCTGGGGACTCGATGCAGGTCTTGCTCGACAGCGTCACTTCCCTGCTATCAACTGGCTGGGTTCTTACAGCCTATACCCACCATCTCTCGACCAGTGGTTCCGTGACAATATCAGTCAGGATTACCCTGAGATTAGAACTGCAATCAGTGGTTTGCTTCAAATCGAGGCAGAACTTCAGGAAATTGTGCAGCTCGTCGGTTCTGACGCTCTGCCTGTTGACCAACAGTTGACCCTTGAAGTTGCACGAATGATTCGTGAGTACTTCCTACAGCAGAATGGTTTCCACGATGTTGATGCATTCTGTAGTGTTGAATTACACTACAAGATGGCTAAGGCAATCCTAACCTTCCAAGAGTCGGCAAAGAACGCAATGGCAGCTGGAGCAGACCTCCAAGATGTCGTCAACGTTCCAAGCCGTACAGACCTAATGCGTGGTAGATTTGAAGCTACATACGGTGATGACATCGATGCATTGGTTGAAAAGATGAACGAAGAGATCGCTGCGGCGGTCGAGGAGAACTGAAGGAGGAATTGAAATGTCTGGAAAGGAATACCGCACCATCACTGATGTCAAGGGACCACTGGTCTTCTTGAATAAGACTGAACCAGTTGCTTTTGGAGAAATTGTCCAATTGCGCCTAAACAATGGTACAACAAAGAATGGACAAGTTCTCGATACCTCTGACGAATTAGTTGTCGTTCAGGTTTTCGAAGGAACAGCAGGAGTTGACCTCAACACCGGTGTCAAATTCATGGGAGATGTGTTCAAGCTCCCCGTCAGCGACGACCTAATCGGTCGTATTCTCGACGGAGCAGGACGCCCTCGTGACGGTGGCCCCGATATTGTGGCAGAGGAGAACGCAGACATCATTGGTGCTGCAATTAACCCATACTCCCGTCGAAGCCCACACGATTTCATTCAGACTGGAATCAGTGCTATCGATTGTTGTACTACCCTTGTGCGTGGACAGAAGCTACCTATTTTCAGCGCATCTGGTCTACCTCACAATGACATCGCTCTACAGATTGCACGACAAGCCAAACTTACAGGCTCCGATGAGGAGTTCATTGTCGTATTCTGTGCAATGGGAATCACCGCAGAGGAATTCAATTTCTTCCGTAGTGATCTCGAGCGCACTGGCGCACTTGAGAACGCTGTACTATTCGTCAATCTAGCAGACGACCCAGCGGTTGAGCGAATCATTACCCCACGTCTTGCACTAACCGCTGCAGAGTATCTTGCATTCGAGAAGGACTACCACGTTCTGGTTATCTATACTGACATGACCAACTATTGCGATGCACTTCGTCAAATCGGTGCTGCACGTGAGGAAGTACCCGGACGCCGTGGTTACCCTGGATACATGTACACTGACCTAGCAATGCTCTACGAGCGTGCTGGAATTGTCAAGAACAAGAAGGGAAGCATTACCCAATTCCCAATTCTAACCATGCCGGGTGACGATATCACTCACCCGATTCCAGACTTATCTGGATACATCACTGAAGGCCAGATTGTTATCTCTCGTGAACTTCACCAGCAAGGAATTTATCCGCCGATCAACGTTCTCCCATCGCTATCTCGTTTGATGGGTTCATGTATTGGTGAGAAAACAACTCGTGAAGACCACAAGTCGGTTTCTGACCAGATGTATGCTGCATATGCACAGGGCCGTGAGCTCCGTGGATTGGTCGCAATTGTTGGTGAGGATGCATTGAATGAGCGTGACAAGCAATTGCTTGACTTCTCTGGTGTATTCGAAGACAAATTCTTGCGCCAGTCTCGAGATGAGGACCGCACAATCGCTGAAACTCTTGACCTATGTTGGACTCTATTAAGTCAAATTGATACCAAGTACCTCGTTCGTCTCGACCAGAAGTGGATTGAGAAGTACCACCCTGATAACAGGGCGTGAACGGTATTACGCTGATGAAGAAAATGGAGGTGAAATCGTATGGCACTGGACATTAAACCAACCCGTAGCGAATTAATCAACCTCAAACGTCGTATCAAGCAGACCAAGAATGGTTACAAGTTGCTGAAGATGAAGCGTGACGGACTCTTCCATGAATTTCGTGGCCTTCTTTCAGACATGATCGCCGCTAAGAAGGACCTAACCGCCGCATATCGATTGGCAAAAGGCCGCATCGATTTGGCTAATGCTATTGAGGGTGGACTAAAGGTCCGTTCTGCAGCAATTGCTAATTCAGCATCCCCTGAGGTCGAAGTAGAACGACGCAACATTATGGGCGTAGTTGTACCATCGATTTCAGGAACCAATCTCAAGCAGGCATTTGGTGAGCGCAGCATTGGATTCACAGGCTCTTCACCATATATCGATGAAGCAGCTGATTCCTTTGGAGAACTTATCGAGAAGATGGTCAAAGCAGCAGAGATGGAAGCTACATTGAAGCGCCTACTTGCAGAAATTGAAGCGACAAAGCGCCGTGTAAATGCTCTTGAATTCAAGGTTATTCCTGAACTAGAAGAGGCACAGGTCTTCATTCAACTCCGTCTTGAAGAGATGGAGCGTGAGGAGACTTTCCGTCTCAAGCGTTTCAAGAATAAGTGATGTACCCACAATATTGACAATCCCCAGAGGGGATTGATTCATTGAGGTGTATTGTAACCCGAAACATGTAGGGGTGAAGTAGCCATGAGCGATGAGGAGCCGATACCCGTCCATTCTGAGATATGGAATCAACGGAAACTCATCGAAAGAATTCTTTCACGTCATGTCTATGTTCTCTCAGATGTAGGTGGTTATTGGCCATCATTCATTGTTCAAGAAAAGGAAGATAGCGATATTCATGATGCTGTTGCGAATCTCAATCAACATATTACGAAATTGGATTGGGCTGCTCGCCTACATCCAGATGAGCCATGGTTAATCGAAGTCCTACCTTCACCCACCCGCCAATTCCCATCGTATTCAGTACCGATTGTAATGTGGATTCTTGCAATTTTCACTACTTTGTATGCTGGTGAGAATTGGATTTCAAATGGTCGACCAGAAGGTGGTTGGTTCTTCAATCATCAAACACTAGATGCCCTAGTTGGTTACACAATTCCAATTTTGGGAGCAATCATTATCGCTTCCTTTGTGCAGCGAAATGTTGCATCAAAATACGGAGTACATATGCCTCATTTATTCCCACTCTTTGGGCCAACAGCCTTGTGGTGGCCCTTCGGACTAATCGGTTTCTCCTCGATGCCTCGTAGTGATGCAAGATTGTGGCCCGACCGTTCAAGTATGGGAAATACAGCCCTTTCAGCGCCGCTAGCATTCATCATCATTGGCTTATTACTCATTTTTGTCGGCATTGAATTGACCCCACTAGATGTAGCATTAACCGCTGCACCATTAGGGCTTGATCTTCCTCTGTTACCCAACCTCCTCAGCCTAGCAATGAATGGGGAGACTGAGATGATTCTCAAGAGTGCATGGGCTCATCCCTTCACATTTGCAGGTTCGACGCTGATGTTCATGGGGTGGATTGCTCTATTACCAATCCCAACAATGCCAGGAGGCCGCATCATTATTGCCAGAATGGGTATAGCTGAAGCGAGAACGGGTGCTACTCAGATAATGCTCATAATGATGGTAATGCTCTTTGGATTCCTATTCGGAGCATTCAATGGATGGACGATTTGGTCCTTGCCAGTCGCTCTTCTATTCGCATTGCTAGTACACCGAGGAGGAGACCCACGCGCCCCCGTTTTACTCGATGACATGAAAGGTCTTCCAGATGAAGACCATCGAAGAATAGGCATGCTTCTTTTCCTCGCATTCATGTTTGCATTACCAGGGCATACACCGTTTATGGTGCTAGATGATTGGGATGATTCACTGGAATATTCTGTAAGCCACGAAGATATTGTTATCGATGAGTTCGGTTGGGCGAATCAATCGATTCGAATCGACAATCCTTCATTGATAGAGCAAAGTTGGTCTCTTGCTGATGTTGCTCCTACTAATTGGGAAACGCTGTATTTATGTCCCCCTCTTGAAAATCCTGACGATGAACCAATCGAGACCTGTAGCGGTATTATTGGTCCAAAGGATTTTGTTAAAATCGAATTACAGATGAATTGGCAAGGTGAAAATACTCCAACTCGTGAGGATTTCATCGTTGAGTACGATGGAGGCGAATTATCCTATACTGCATCTCCAGAACAAATGGTATTCCCGGCGACTTCAACAATGAATTGGACCGGTAGCCTAGAGGATCCTCAGGCGTGTTTTGATTTGGTTTGGAATGGTGCGGAAGAATCGAACCTCTCAGTTTTGAGTACTATTCCGTCTGAGTTATTGAATTTCGAAGGCAGTTCAAATAGCACGATTAGCGTAACAGATGAAGTGAGTGAAATTTGTGTAAAGGGCCGTAGTGGAATGTTGGATTTAGCAGAAGGAGTTTCAATCGATGGAGTCGAGTATGAAATGACGATTACATCAACCAATTATGTACCATTACACATGCCTAATGGTGAGATGACAATCGATCCAAATCACTTAGGCTGGACAGGTTCATTTGCCTTAGGTGGAGAACTAAGAATGCAATCTAGTGGTCCTTGTGAGGAAGTGATTACATCTAGCGTCCCAAACATCCCTGAAGAGGGAGATTGGATTTGGGACCTATCGGTATTAACCGTGGGAGTAATTCCAGTTGTTGAATCGCAAAATCTCACCTTGAAAGCTAATGTTGGTGATGTTATTCTGCACTGTCTGGAAGATGGAAGTCATACTGAATATGTGGTTATAGATGCTCCAAATTTGATACTGGAAATCGGGGAAAATAATTTCATGCAATGGCAAGGAAATTCGATAAATTCCTCCGACCAATTCCGTTTATACAATCCAACTTCTTCAAACATTAGTATAGTGGTAGATCACCATGGAAATGGCCCACAATGGAACGTTTCTACTAATCTGCTCCTATCACCAAGTGAGTGGACCAGTATCTCAATTTCGCCACAAGGAGGCGATTTTACAATGGCTTGGCTAGAGCACAGTGATTGGATAGTCGAATTACACCTTGCAAGTCATGAGGTGTGAGGATGAGAATCGGTGTACTGGGTGCAGGAGCCATAGGGGGCTTAATTGCAGCCAAATTGGTGCAAGCAGGCAAGGAGGTTCTCGTTCATGCCAAAGGGGAGCATGGTGCTCTTCTAGCAATTAGTGGTCTTGGGATTACAGGTAAATGGGATTTCAGAATCGATGGTAGTAGTTGGCTTGTTACTTTAGAAGATGCAGGCCTTCATCCTGAGTTAGAAGGATGCTGCGACTTTGCCATTATCACCTGTAAGGCAAAAGATACTACGCGTCTTGCTGAAGTTGCCCGATTTATTTGCACAGGCCCGGTTCTTTCTCTTCAAAATGGTCTAGGGAATGTCGAAATTTTACAGGAGATATTGGGTCCACATAGAGTAGCTGGTGGCGTTACCACAAATGCGGTATTCAGGCCTAAGGCTGGAGAGATTAACTGGGTGGCCAAAGGCGAATTATTGATCGGCGGACGTTGTTCAGGCGACTTTGTCAAGATACTATCATGCCTCGACGCCGAAGAAGTTACTGATTTGGATGCTATTTTGTGGCAAAAACTGTTGCTAAATGTTGCAATAAACCCTATTGCAGCAATTTGTGGAGTCACAAATGGGGCATTGCTTAGCGAAGAGATGTTCAATCAATCTGAAGCAACCATGCTTGAAGCAGCAAGTGTAGCGCGAATGGAAGGAGTATCAATCCCCAGTAATGAGGAATTAGTCGACCGTTTGAGGTCTGTGCTTGAATCAACTTCAGAAAATCTCTGTTCGATGCTTCAAGATGTAAAAGAAGGCCGAGAGACCGAGATCGATATGATGTGTGGAGAAGTTGTACGCCGTGGTGAAAGAAGTGGAGTCTCAACTCCATTAAACGCAATGCTGACAAGCCAAATAAAAGCACTCAGATGAGATCAGTATTGTAGTGCAACCCTGCGTTTTCCTTTCGGGAAAGTGCATCTTCAGTAATCAATGTGGCAACCAATACAAGATTGCGTAACTCAATCAAATCTCTCGTAGGGAGGCTTCTTCTCCAAATGATGTCAACTTCCTTTGAAAGTAAAGTGAGCATTCGCCGTGCTCTTTCGAGTCTTGAGAAACGGCGAACAATCCCCACATCATCAGTCATCGTCTTCCGCAGGGTCTCAAGATCCCTTACCAATGGTGCGTGTTCCTCGAGATGTGGCAAGCCTTCAGCACGCCATTCGGGTACCTCTTCAATCAAATTAATTGGATTTACAATCATGTGATCAGCAGCCCTATTTGCGAATACTACCGCTTCTAGAAGGCTGTTAGAAGCAAGACGATTTGCACCATGCATTCCGGTGCAAGCCACTTCTCCGATTCCGTATAGCCCAGGAATTATAGTACCATCATCCATCAGCACTCTTGCATCGATATCAACCGATAATCCCCCTACCATGTAGTGGGCTGCAGGTGCTACAGGCAGAGGGTCTCGTCCAAGTGAAAGTCCTGCAATATTCAACCTACTCTCGATAGTTGGGAAATGATTTTTCAATAACTTTTCATCGAGATGGTCAGTGATTAACCACACATGATCGAATCCACTTCGCTTCATTACACGGTCACATGCACGGGCGACAACATCTCTTGTTGCGAGCGATCCCTGAGGTGAGGAATCTAGTGTAAAAGAATATACTTCTGGCTCTTTATCGCCCGCTCTATATTTTTCTAATCCCTTGTGGTCAAGGAGGACTCCACCCTCGCCTCTGAGTGCTTCCGTGATGAGAAATGGCCTATCGCCTTGTAACATCAATGCGGTAGGATGGAATTGAACGAACGCCATATCTCTTGCAATTGCTCCGGCTCTAACAGCCATTGCTAAGCCATCTCCAGAAGCGACAGGAGGATTGGTTGTCCTCTCCCACAATCTTCCGGTTCCGCCGGTGGCAATCATGATTGCATCTGCAGGAATAGCATCCATTCTACCAGAGTCCAAATCGAGACACCAAATCCCCTTTACTCCTTGTGAAGGGTCTCCATGTACTCTTTGAATTAAATCGACTCCAAGGGTATGAGGTCTGACTTCGATATTAGGGTGTTCAGCTACGGCTTCGGTAAGTGCTCTCTCAATTTCTGCACCCGTTGCATCCTTTGCATGCAATATCCTTCGAGCCGAGTGCCCTCCTTCTTTGACGAGATGGAATCCATCATCATCTTCTTCGAATTTCACTCCAATCGAGAGTAGATCACGAATCCTATCACCCGCTTCAGTAACGACCATGCGTACAATCTCCTCATCACACAAACCATCACCGCTAGCCAATGTATCGGCAATATGTGCCTCCATCGCTTCACCATCTGTGCGATCTAGAATGCCAGCAATGCCCCCTTGAGCCCAATTTGTGGAACTATCCTTTGGTCGCTGCTTGGTCACAACTAGAATCTCGTTATTCTCATCTGCGAGACGCAAACTAGCGAACAGACCAGCAATACCGCTGCCGATAATGACGATACGTGACATGGGACGCAACACCTCCTGTGGCTGGATGCATTCAAAGATGCCCCCATTTCATGCGAAACGAAGAAGGGCGTGTTGTGTCACACAGGGGTTATGGGGGGCTTCAAGAAGCTATCAGGTATCATCGGCCTCATGATGATATGTGTCGCTGTCGCCAATGTAGAATTAGGAGCACTAATGCCTCTTGAGCCTCCACATAAGTTGATACTTGCAAACATGGCACAACCAGGTTGTAGCAGTGGAGATATCCAAACAGATTTAGATTCTGGTTCTGTAAATACATGCGTTTCCACTCTCGGAGTGTGGGATGCAGCTGATATGTTGCTGATATTAGAAGGCTCAATTCTATTCTTCGCCTCATTTGTCCGTTGGCCGCGTCGGGGTCGATGGGCTAAGAGAATTCGTAGAATTGCATTGGTTGGTGGCATTCTATTGTGTGGTCTAGCAATCGCCGATGCAACCGATTCGCTTCCAGGGCCAGATGTAGGAGACCTCGCTGCTCTACTACCCTTCCCTGCGCCTGCAATCGCAGTGCAAATTGGAGTATTTATGTTAGGAATTTTCTTAATCAGAGGCCCTAAGTACATCTACGATGATCCCGAAAAGGGCAAAACTACTGCATCTCAAGAACGAACTGAGAAATTACATTCTGATATGGATAAGGCATTCAAATCCGGTGGCACGCTGAAGGGATTCAATTCCGACCGCCAAATGAAGAAAGGAATGAGGCGGTATACGACGGTGAAAGATTTGTGGACGCACCAGGAATTATCACACCATGAAGATGCCTTTGAAAGCGGAATGAGAGATGTAGCCTCCTACTCACTTGGTAGAACTTGCCACCTTTGCAATGGAGCAGGATGTGCCCATTGTTCGAATACTGGTTCACTACAATGAATCGTCGTCTTCGGCTCTAGAAATGAGCGTTCACAACCAGCATTCTCGCGTGCGAGGCTCGGGTAACCTTCAAGACCCCTCGGGGCTCGCTCACACCTTGAGGTCGGGAACTCAGTTTCCTGATTGAGAGGGAAAGGGATGTATCTAAAATCATTGGAAGTGGAGAACTTCAAGTCATTTAATGGCGAAGCGACGATTCCGTTGGAACGTGGTTTCACGGCTATTACCGGGCCTAATGGCTCAGGGAAATCAAATTGCGGCGATGCGATTCAGTTCGTACTTGGTCCGCGCTCGTCAAAGGTTCTTAGGGCTCAAAACTCAAAGGATTTAATTTTCAATGGGGGTAAGTCAAATCGCCCCGCTCGAAATGCAAAAGTCACCCTTGTCTTTGCAAATCCGGTCCTTTCCAATGGAAGACGCAGACTACCTATTGACTGCGAAGAAGTTCGAATGACTCGTGAGGTTAGACTTACCAAATCCAATAACACAGTTACAACTTATCATCTCAATGGTGAGGAATCAACTCAGAAATCATTCCACAGGCTTCTAAACCAAGCAAATGCAAGACCAGATGGATACAACATAGTCCTACAAGGCGATGTTACTCGCTTGTCTAAGATGACTGCAAATGAAAGGCGAAAAGTACTCGACTCGGTTGCCGGAGTTACCTCGTATGACGAGGAAATTCGTAAGGCGGAACGCCAGAAAAACCAGGTGGAAGAGTACATCGATAGAATTTCATTGGTTGAAGATGAACAAAAATCACGACTAAAGGCACTCGAGAAGGAAAAGGCCCAAGCAGAGAAGGTGAAGACCCTCAAAGAGGAATTTGATCAAGCAAATATCGAACTTCATCAATCAAGAGCCGCATCGAGCAAAGCAGAGATTCGCCATCATACCGAAGAACGTGCGAGATACTTGTCCGAAGCAGCAGAACTCGAGCAGGTTGTCAAAGATGCATCAAAAGAGATTCTCAAATTCGATGATCGCATCGGCGAACTCGAAGTGAAAATAAAGGAAGTAATGGGTGAGGACAAAGGCGGCCTTCTCGAAGAGATTCAGAAATTACAGGTTGCATGTGAGCGAAATCGTGACAGAATAGAAGAAGCGATGGAGACTCAATCCGATGACGAGGACTCACTCGTAACTCTTGAGGAAGAAATCATTGCTGCAAAAGAGGCATTGAACACTCATAAGGAGAGCCTCATTGAGGCAAAGGGCGCACTTGAATCATCCAAAGCCGCTTTCGATGAAGCTGAAGCCGAGGAAAAATCGGTTCAGGATGACCTTGAGTCCTCTGGCGCGGCAACAGCAACATTGTCAAGAGCTCTTTCAAAGGCTACTGAAGCATTAGAGGCGGCAAGAGAGGCCGCCAATACTGCTCAATTAGAAGCAGACAAAGCTTCTGGTCAAGCCGATCTAATCGCTGAGCAATTATCTGCTGCAGAGGAGAGCGTTGAAGATGCTCGCCTTATCCACGATGATCTCCAATTAGTTGGGGAAGAGTTGGGAGCAGCGGACCCAGAGGTTGACAGAACCAAGTTGGGTGTAGAACTCCAGAAATCCCAACGAAGTGAAGCAAAACTTCAGATTGAAGCAACTGCGGTTGAGACTAAATTACGCGAGACAGAACGAAAACTCGTCACTGCTCGAACCGAGTTGGAGAATCGCTCCGGAACTAATGGTATGGCGCCAGGTGCAGCCGCGGTTATTGCAGCCAAGGACCGAGGAGAACTTCGTGGAGTACTAGGTACGATTGCAGAACTGTGTGCGCCACGTGATGACGCTCATGCTGAAGCACTTGCTACCGCCGTAGGCGGTGGGATGAGTTCTATCGTCGTTGAAGATGACCAAGTTGCTGCAGAGGCGATGGCCTTACTTCGAAATAAGAAAGCAGGACGAGCCACATTCTTACCTCTCAACCGAATCCAAGCAAATCGTTCTAGTGGAAAAGCAGCGATGGTTGCTCGAAAGCCAGGCGTCATTGGATTTGCTCACGAACTACTCGATTATGATCCAAGGATTGCTACAGCAGTAGCATATGCACTGCGCAATACTCTCGTGGTAGAGGACCTCTCCACTGCTCGACGTTTGATGGGCGGGGTAAGGCTCGTAACATTGCGCGGGGAAATCACCGAACCTGGTGGTGCAATGGTTGGAGGTAGTAGAGCTCGAATGAAAACAGGATTTGGCGGTAGAATCCAAGGTGCTTCAGCAGTAGAAAAACTCGCTGCCGAGGTAGAAAGGCTCTACTTGATGAGCGAAACAGTCAATGGAGCAGTCAAAGAAGCAAGAACACAACAACTTGAGATTCGCGCTAAAATCAATTCACTTGCTGAGGATGATACCTCGGTTAAAAGAACAACATGGAAGGCAGAATGTGAAATCGCACATAAGGAATTAGTCAGGACAGGTGGAGTAGCAACACAGTTACAAAAGCGTCTTGAAAAATTAGAATCTGACCACCGTGGACGAATTACAATGCTTGAATCAGCTAGGAAAACCTTGGTCGATTCCGAAGCCGCACGTGGGAAAGCACATGATGAGTTACAGAAATCTTCACCTGAAGGAATGCGCCAGCGACTTCTTGAAGCTTCACAGAAGCGAATGACAGCAGAAGGTACTGCTGCTAAAGCCCGTTTAACATTAGAGAGTGGTGAGGAGAGAAGTTCACTTCTTGGTGATAGGCTCGAAACATTCACCTCTCGTGCAGACGAAATTCAGTCAAACATGGCTGGAAGGACTAAATCAATCGCTGATTGGAATACTGCAATAGATACAGATACCATCAGTCTCACTGCTAAGGAAGGAGAGCGTGCAGTATTACTCGAGGAAAATGAAGGTCTTGAAAGCGAAAGACTTGCGCTAACCGAAGAACGTGCAGCACTTCGTGCATCTGCTGGGCAGAAAACTACTACTGCGATTAGCCATAGGTCCATGGCTGAAGATATCGGTCGCAATTTAGCAATCAAGGAACAATCTCTGGCCGATCTCCTCGCTGAGATGGCAGAGATTGGGATCAAAGTTGCCGAAGAGGGCGCTGAATTGGCTAATGTGGGTGATGCAGAGAAGAAAATGCGTACACTCCAGCGCCGCCTTGACGCTCACGGCCCAGTCAATATGCTCGCAATCGAACAATATGATGCATGCAAAGAGCGTTTGGATGAGATGAAGACTGACTTCAAGGTTCTTCAGCAACGTCGCAAGCGTCTAATCGATATCACCGACAAGTTGGAAGATCAACGAAAGACACGATTGTTAGCAACACTCAAAGATGTGAATGAGAACTTCAAGCGTGTCTACAAGATTCTTTCAAATGGAGGGCGTGGAGAATTGTTCCTAGAGAATCCTGATGAGCCATTCAAGGCTGGTCTTGACATGTGGGCACAGCCTCGTGGTAAGTCGAACAAATCCCGTTTGCAGGGCTTATCCGGTGGGGAGCAATCAATGGCTGCACTATCCCTTATTTTCGCAATTCAGGACCATGACCCAAGTCCGTTCTACTACTTTGACGAGGTCGATCAGAATCTGGATGGAGATAATGCAAAACTCATCGCCAAGATGTGCAGAGAACGAAGCGAATCCGCTCAATTCATCATGGTAACATTGCGTAAGGTTTCACTTATGTTAGCAGACCATCACATTGGAATTACACATGGAGGAGATGGTTGCTCACGTAGAATTGTTGACTTTGACCGTGACCGTGCAATCGCATTGGGTGCAGCAGCAGAAAAAGAGAATGTTGCTGCCTTGGAAAAGAATCATTCCCGCATTGAACAAGCAAGGATTGATGCTGCAGATATGCCTGAAGTTCCCGAACCACTTGAAACTCCAACAAGTATTGGAAGATTATCCAATGATGTTGATGAAGAAGGTGACGAGGAAGAAGAGTCCACAGGTTTCGCTGCTCTCACAGAGAGGGCAGAGGAATTATCCGAGGATATCGAGGAGCGTCGTGCTGTAGTCGATGCATTGCTCGAGGAAGAAGAATCTGAACCCGAGGTTGAGAAGGAGGTCTGAACATGCAGCAGGCCGTACTTGACGACTGGTTCCTACGCCAGGACATCATGGACCAGCTTGTCAGTCGTGATGAGACTCCCGATGAAGCCGCACGTTTTGCCGATCGCATAGTTAACATCGCCCAGACTGACGGTGCAGAGCATCAATCTCTCATCGATCCGTTTGATAGATCAGTTGCACTGGTATTTTCTCTGATAAAAGAAGAGGGAATGGACCCCTGGAATATCGACCTCTCCGCATTCCTAAAAATCTTCACTCAAAGAGTCCGTGCGGAGGCAAAGAACCTCGACTTACCGGCGTGTGGTCGCTTGATTAGAATGTCGTGGGAGGTATTGAATGAACAGGCTTCAGTATTATTCGATAAGGTTACAGCCCTAGATATGGATGATGACGAATTCTTAGATTTCGGCTGGGAAGCAGAGTATGATGATGAAGAATTCATGTTCACTTCTACTATTCTAGACGGGGGTGCAGATAGTGTCTTACCCTCGTTATTTGGTGAGCGGGTACGTAGGGATGAGGGCCGTCCATCCACTCTTGGAGAATTATTGTCTGCACTCAAGGATGCTTGTGATGATGCTGAAATTCTAAAGGCCAGAGAAGAAAATCGTCGATTGCATGCCGAAGAACTCAAAGAAATGATTTCAAATGTCGGTGCTAAAATGCACGATGAGGACCTTGAAGGTGATATTGAAAAGTGTTGGCGAGCCATTCGAGTGGTCACAACAAAACTTGGAGATTCCAAGGTCCCAGTCCACGATGTATCCGTCGCTTTGAACTCCATACTTGTAGAAAAGCATGGCCAGATTCCTGAAGGATATCAAGAGGAATCAAAGGTCACTTCATTCATTGCTGGATTATTCCTTACACACCGAGGTTATGCTTCAATCACCCAAGATGGGCCAGATGACCCAATCATGATAGAAGACAAATGGCCCAAGATTGAGACCTTTGCAGAAGTAGTCATCCTCGCTCGAAGGTGGATGGATGATGCCACTGCATCAATCGATGAAGAGGAATCAGAATCTCAACGTCATGCAGCTCGTTTGGAGGAACGTGCGAGAAAAGCGGTCGAGGAAGAAGCACAACGTCTTGCTGAAGAGGCTGCAGCAAAGGAAGAGGAATTATCAATCGATTCTACAGTAATGAAGGAATTAGAGTCGTGGTTAGTCGAATGAGGTGATGATAAAATGACTGAAATACCCTTGGAAACCCTATTGGAAGCCACTATGTTCAGTGCTGGACGTTCCCTCACTCCAGAAGAATTATCCGGGTCACTTGGATATGAAGAAGAGGAAATAACAGAGGCTCTTCTCGTATTACAATCCACCCTAAAACGACGCAGGGGTGGCGCAATACAAGCAGTGGAAATCGGCGGACGTTGGGCGATTGAAGTCAAACCAACTATCGCGAATCATCTTCCTACAGATACCAAGAGTGACCTTCCAGGTAAATTACTGAAGGCTGCAGCACTAATCGCATACCATCAACCAATGCCCCAATCTAGATTGGTGGAATTATTGGGCCAGAGGGCGTACGACCATATCAGGGAATTAGCTCAAGCAGGCTTAGTCAATAGACGTAGAGATGGCAATACTAGGCGCCTAACAACTACACGACGCTTCTCAGAGGTATTTGGTTGTCCACATACTGATCGCAAGAAAGTCAAGAAATGGTTCCGTGACCAAGTAGCAGGATCTGGAATGCTAGAGGGAATGGAGGAGAAACTTGCACTACGGGAAGATGGAGAAGAAGGTGTACAGATGACACTTGAACTCTCTGAAGATGAGTGATTACTCATCTCGTAGTGCCTTTAGTGCCTCGTTTACCGCTTGTTGGGTAATGGGCCCAGATTGTGTACGAACTCTTTCAGCAACCTGTTCTATTTCCTCAGAAATAGCACCAGCACTGACTGCCATATTTCTCACATGGAGTTTCATGTGCCCGGCTTGGATACCGCTTGTGGCTAAAGCTCTCATTGCCCCAAGGTTCTGCGCAAGTCCTGCTGCTGCCATTATCCCAGCAAGTTGTTGAGACGATTCCACTCCAAGAATTGCTAGATTCGCTCTTGCAGCGGGGTGCACCTTGGATGCCCCTCCAACAATACCCACGGCCAGTGGGGTCTCAATAGAGCCAACGAGGTCACCTTCAGCATTCTTTGACCACTTGGTCATGGAAGAATAGCCGTTGTTAGCATGACTTGCCCATGCATGGCATCCTGCTTCAATCGCTCTCCAGTCTTGCCCACATGCTAGTGCAATGGCACTAATGGCATTCATTACGCCTTTATTGTGAGTAGTAGCCCTAAATGGATCTGCTACTGCGAAATGGTGCGCCTCAAGAATAGCATCGATAATTTGAGAGCCGTTTTCAGCACTCCCATCATCGCTAATCTCCTCCCGGGTGAAAACCGCTTCAACACGTGCTAATCGGTGTGCTGCAAGGTTAGATAGGATTTTCAAATGGACACGACCGCCCGTGATTTCTTCAATAGTTTCAGAAACCATTTCCGCCATAGTATTGACTGCATTTGCCCCCATGGCATCACGTGTATCGACAAGAAGGTGGACTACGAGCGCCTTTCCAGAGAGAGTTTCGATAATCCTAGTCTGTACATCCTTACAGCCACCCCCTAAACGAACCATAGTTGAAGGCCGAGAGTTACAGATTTCCATCAATTCCGTTTTGGAAGAAGAAATTGCCAAAGCGGCAGCATCGACATCATCGAGGTCGAGCACCTGGATTTGTCCAATCATTATTGGCGGGTCTGACGATGTGCGAAATCCACCACTGGAAAGGCAACGCTTAGCCATATTTGAGGCAGCAGCAATAATGCTAGATTCCTCTACACAGAATGGAATCAGCCATGATTCCCCATCGATAACAAAGTTAGTAGCAATGCCAACAGGGAGCGACATAGTGCCAATGACATTCTCAATCATTCGATCAGCAGAAGCTTCGTCTAATTCAGCAGTTGACGATAAGGCAGCAATTTGCTCCTCACTAAGTCCAGAGAGTTTAGCGACCGTTGCAAGACGCTCAGCAACCGATAGGCGGTAGAAGCCTTTGAGGCGGCTATTGTCGACAGGCATGGTCTCCTTCCTCTATCTGTGATGCGGGTGACTCTAGCACATGAACGATGCGCCTAATTAACGCGTTAATTAACGTGTTAATGGACTGTTAGACAACCGTTATTTGGAGTAATTATACCCGTTCCGTCGCACTTTCAACACGTTCTAACGCATCTCTAGAGGCACACATTACGGTGAAACATCATATACTCTACTAACCGCACTGCCTCGCATGGGTATTGAAACACCTGCATTAGGAATTCCCGCACTGAAGGAGAACCCCTTCCATGGACGCCCACTCGAAACCGGCGATTCGGATCTCCTAGTGGGGAGGGATGAATTTGCTGGAAGGTGGACGAGGTTCTTACACCAGGAAACTCCTAGGCTGATTTTACTAATCGGTGAAAGGGGCTCAGGTAGAACTTCACTCCTACGTTGCGTGGGAGAGGAATCTAGTAAAACAGTCCATCTAGACATGTTTCCATTCTCAAATCACGCACGTTCAATACTGGATGAGATACATGGCTCATTCCTCGGTTTTGATATGCCCACTAGCGTAGCCGAACTCGCTACTAAACTCGCACATCATACCAAGAGCCAGGATGGCCCACTGCCCCTCATTGCATTGGATTATTCCAGCGCTGATGGTAGGCAATTGGCGGAAGTAACTGCGGGAGTATTTTCTGCAATCGAAAGGCTACGTGCTCTCGTAGTAATTTCCTTAACAACAGATCAAAGGGCTCAATGGCCAGAATCATTAGTCAGTAGATTCGACCATGTAGAAGTCTTGAAACCGTTGCAGGAAGAAGAAGTGAGGGGACTTTGCCAGAAGAGGGTGGCTTCTGTTTCCAGAGCTGGGTGGAAAATGTCTGATGAGGCATTGGATTTCATTGTGAATGAGTGTGCAGGGCATCCTTCTCGCATTATCAGAAAGATGCGGGACATGGTCGATGAGGAAAGAGAGCGACCAAGGGAAGCACGATATGAATCAGAAATTGAAATCGACGAGAGTATCACAGATGAACCAGTTGAAGAAGAACAGTTTGTCGAAGAAGAGATAGATGAGCCAGATGAGCCAGATTATAGTGGATTCGACCTTGATTTGGATCAACTCGAAGAGGAGAATAAACCGGTAGAACCTGCATATGCCCCTCTACCAGTTCACGCTTCAGGACCATTTGGTGGTCTTAGGCACAGGAATCGTGATTACAAGGCGGTAGAACAAGAAATCAAAGAGACCCCTCCTCTCTCAGAGCCCAAAATAAAAGATGCTGAAGAGGAAGAAAACGCTTTGTGGATGGCAGAGGGCAGTGAACCCATACTTGTACAGGAGCCAAAACCTGAGTTGCCGATTATTATCGAAGACCAAACATTAACGGCGGAACCAAATGAATCCGAATCCGAACCTCAACATCAATCAGATATTCTGAAGCAACTCGCCGATTTACTCAGGCCATTGCAGTCATTAGGCTTGGCAGATGCTCTTTCATCCCTGCGGTTACCATTCATTGGTCAAAGGCATAGTTTCGCTCTAGATGTCCATACATTGCGTAATCTCGCCCGTAGTGAGGCAATATTGGTTGAAGTGGCTTCAGAGCGCTCATTCTCGCCTTCAGATGCCCGTTTACAGGACCAGTTGAGAATCAAGCGCCCCAGAATGTCCCAGATTTGCAATCGTCTCTATCGTGCAGGTATACTTTCAGTACAACCAAAAGGCCGTTCAAGGATGTATTCATTGACTAATGATGCGAAAGCCCAACTTGTAGCATGGGGCATGATGGAGGGGTCATTATGAGTTGGTCGATATCCCATTCATGGCAAGCCCCAACCTTTGTCGCTACCTCAACATCTGTAGGGTCGGATCTTCTTGTAGCTAGTGGACTTGAATTATTTCTTCTGGATGAAAGCGGCGGAGTTCGTTGGAAACGATCGATGCCATTCAAAGTTCATGCTGCTGAACATGCATCTGGCCAAATAGCGATATTATGTGGACATGGATTTCATATTTTGAGAGCTAGTGATGGTTCTCAGATTGGAGAAGGAAGGGCGACTAGTGGTGGATTTAGCGACTTGATGTCGCGCCCAGGAGGTGGCTGGATTCTCGCATGTAGAGAAGGGCGTCTTCATTTATTCAACCAAGAAGGTCGAGGCATCAAACGCCTTGAGAGCGGGATAGTCCGTCGTTTGGTAGGTTGGTTCGACCGTGAACATTTGATGTGGCAAGATGATAGAGGCCGATTGCGCTGTGCACGTTTGGCTAAAGACGACTCTCAAAGATTACTGGAAGATAGAGTCTGGAGTTGGGTTAGCAGAATGGTTGGTGGAAAAGTTCTCTTACAGTCCGCAGATGGAAATCTGTGGGAAGGCGTACCTCACCCATTTGGGTGGGATGGAATAGAGACTATTGACACGAGATCCCTCGAACCGGTTGCTGCAAATCGAGCGGGAGATGGTTGGTGGGTGCTGTCTGTCGAAGGCAAACTATTTTCGATGTCAGGCGGGGAAGACAACGAGTCGGTAGGTGCTAACTTAGGGGAATTCTTAGTCGGCTTAGCAGCGGACACAATGGCTACAATTACACGTAGCGGATTGGTAAGATTTTGGCAGGCTCCAGAACTTGCTAACCTCAGAAGGGCTGAAATGCAGAAGAATCTGGCCGAGGCAAAAATGTCTAGTGACTGGGAAGAGAGAAAGAATATTTTCCAGCGAGCCAGACAGGCTGAAGATGAAGGCCGGTTATCGCTTGCAGTAGATCTCTATGAGGCACTAGGACGAGCCGAAGATGTAAATCGCATAGTTGCACGGCTAAGGGGTGATTGAAATTGTCAGATAAGGTGACTGAAGAGAAATTACTTCATTATCTAGATTTAACAAAAAGAGCTAGAGCAAAAGCCACTCCAATTCATCCGGAAGGAACACCAGAAGCAAAGCAACTCGAAATAATGATGAGGATGGCAGATGACTATGCTTCTGATGCTAGGCATTTCATGGATAATGGCGATTATGTGAGGGCTTTTGGAGCCATCAATTATGCACATGCATGGATAGATGCTAGTGTAAAACTCCGTTTGTTAGACGGACATGATGACGATGTCCTTTTCACCTTGCCATAATTATGAAACTGTGATCATTTCTGCTAATTCCGATGCTTGAGTTAATTGGTTCTGAATAATTTCAACTCTCGCTTGGGCTGTGTTGAGGAAAGGCACTAGGCATGCTTCCAAAGCATGGGCTAAACTGTAAACATGCGATGGTCTACCACGAGTTCCATTGGTAACCGATTCGACAAGTACTAGCCCCATTTCTTTCAACTGATTAATTGCAATCGAAACATCGGGTTGTCGCATCATACATCGGTCCTGTAATTGAGATGAAGATGAAGTCCCATGTATGTGTAAACAGATTAGTGCACGAGATGTATGTGGATTAACTCCCATGTCCACAAGGAGATTCACAAGTTCATTTGCCGACTCAAGAATATTATCTTGATTCAAATGGTCTTGTTCGAAGCCAGAAACATTTCCCATTGTAACCCATTATATTTGCCAGTATATGAACTTCTCACCGACAGTGATTTTGTTTTCATTGACGAACGAGTCGAAGATGAGAACGCCCACTAACTTCTAGCCACGCCATTCCCGATTGTGATAATCTTCGTTTGAGACCGGTATCTACTGTTAGTACAATCCAATCATTCTCCACTGCTAAATCATGAAGCTGGTCATCGGTATGGTTGCCTGATTTAGCAAGAACTTCAACGACTTCACATCGTGCTTCGAGCATGCCCAGAAGTAGTCTGCGATCATCCATTGATTTCAATTCAGCAAGAACCGATGGAATCAGAATAAGGTCACGTGTTCCAGCGCTTTCCAACAGGGCTTGGTCGATATTGATACCAGCCTCGATGACTGCGACCCAACCACAGGCATCGATAAGAACTCTAGGCATGGACATCACTCAATTGTTCCATGACCAATTAATCGCCAGCGTGCACCAACTCTGCGAGAAAGAGATATTCTCTGGTTGGAATCAGCACAAATTGGTAGCCTGAGATTCAGAGTTGCTTTACCCTTTCCAGTTGTATTAACAACTCCAACACTTGTGGCAGTTGCTACATTTACCATCAACATCTCTCCCGGACGTAATGGCATAATTGGTGTTGGCTCTTCGCCTTCTCCAGCAACCATTTTTTCCATGAGGTTAATCGTAATTGCAACCGAATCCCTAACTTCGGGCAGGTCTCCTTTTCGTGCAACGACCTGACCTGAGAGATTATCCGCATTTGTGAATGAGGGGTCGAGTGGTGTAGCCATTCCGCAAAGTCCACCCGCTCGCATGTCATCTAGATTCAATCCACCGCCTTGCATACTGGAAACCTTTGAGATAATCGGTTCGTAGTGAACTTTGTTTCCTTTCTGGATCTTTTGACCGGGCCCAATGACGATTTCATCGCCGACTTTGAATTCGCCTTCGACGATACTCCCGCCAATCACTCCACCGCGGAGTTTGGCAGGTCGTGTTCCAGGCCTGTTAATATCGAAAGAGCGAGCGACATGCATGATTGCTCTAGTATCCTTCGAACGGTCAGGAGTAGGAATTGTTTCTTCAATAGCGTGAATCAAAATATCGAGATTAACATCGTGATGCGCAGAGACGGGAATAATCGGCGCATTTTCAGCAATGGTTCCACCTAGGAATTCTTTGATTTCTTTGTGAGACTCAATTGCTCGTTCTTTGCTGACGAGATCAATTTTGTTTTGAACGACGACGATATTCTCGATTCCAGCGATTTCAAGTGCCATCAAGTGCTCTCGTGTTTGTGGTTGAGGGCAGGTCTCATTTGCTGCAACCATTAGCATGGCGCCGTCCATAATCGATGCACCAGTAATCATAATCGCCATCAGCGTCTCGTGACCAGGTGCATCTACGAATGAAATAACTCTCTTCAATTCATGTGCTTCATCCTTACCACCATCTGGACGACGTCCAGTAGCGTAATAGTCCCCTTCTGAAGTTTGATAGAATGCAGTATCAGCATATCCAAGTTTGATGGAGATGCCTCGCTTGCGTTCTTCGGAGTGAGTATCAGTCCAGATTCCAGAGAGCGCTTGAGTAAGAGTTGTTTTCCCGTGGTCGACATGACCAACTAGGCCAATATTAACTTCAGGTTGTGCGGGAAGCTTCCTTGCCATGCTTCCCGTCAACTCCATTCAGAACGATGCACGCCTCGTGGCGTTCACTCAGTGCTCGCCTCTTCGCTATCTCCGAGGATGGTGTCGAGGGTCTTGTTAGCAGCCTCGACGACCTTGAGATTTATCTGACGGGTATCTTGTGTGATTGTATTACCACGGAAGTAACGGCGCATGCGTAGTCCATCTGGCTTGTAACGGAAACGCTTCTTCTCACCGCCTTTGGCCTTGTGGACCAAATCGTGGCCTTTGAATCCGGTTGATGCTGTAACGAGAATAGATTGGCGGGAACCACCGATTAGGTCGGAGCGCATTGGGGTTCCAGTCTTGTCGGAGCCGCCAGTAATTTCCAACTTGTAGCCAGCAAGGGTCTTTTCACCTTCGCCAACAAAGATACCATCGACTACATCACCAATCTTCTTTCCAAGGAATTGTGATTGGTTGTTTCCACTGATTGACATGTTGTATGAACGACCACTATTAGATGGATCTGTGTCATTGACAACTGCGTTGAAGGAACCTTCGGACATGGTAATACCCTCTCTTGAGCAACCTGCCGACATTGGACGGGTATTTAGCCCCACCGGGAGGGGGCCGTAGGCCCTCAGCGCCGTAGTCTTGCAGGTATGAGGGTCTCTAGGCGGCGAGCCACATCTGAAGGTAGCATATGCGGCATCGATAGGAATTGCGTGCGCCCTCTTCCGGTACCGACGGTATCGGTCCTTGCCACAAGTATGTCTTCTTGTGTCAATCGCTTGATATGTTTCCAAATCGTGGTATGTCCCTTGGGGTCTTGTTGAAACTCTTCGCAGACCACATGGTAGAGTTTGTCGGCCTCGCCACTGGTGACAGTTTCTTGCTTGCGAAGACGCCTGCAAATTCCTAGCAACAAGAGCATAGCATGCGCGGGTAGGGAATCGATATCCATGGTGTCAACATTATTCGGCATCGAGATTACTGTATGCTGGACATCTTTAGGCTCAATCATAGATCGGCCAGCGACTTCAGCTCTCATCGCTGCACCTTCAAGCAATTCGATTACCTGCCTTGCATCTCCCGAAGGAGCTGCTGCTTGGGACACTAGGTCGAGAATTTCATCAGTCCATGTTCCTACAACGAGACCTGCTTCAGCCCTTTGACGAGCGATAGCGCGCATACCATCTTCATCGTAAGGGCCAATTCGGAGATGATTGGAACGCCCCATTCGAGAAATAACCGCACCCTCGAGGAGGTCGAGTACTTGTTCCTGGCTGATTAGAATAAGTGAAAGGGTTCCAGCACCGTCCCTATCCTCATCGATTCGCAGTAATTTGTATAGCACATCATCGCCAGAATGGCGTAATAGGTGGTCTACTTCATCGAGAACTATTACCAGATGTGAGTTGTCCAGTCGCATCATTCTTCTCAATGAAGTTAGGAGTTCACCAACTCCAAGGCCGCGGTCAGGATGACCGGGGTCGAGATCTTGGACCACCTTTTGCATTACACGTGAGGCAGTAGTAGCGTTACGACAATTCACATGTACGCTTCTAATATTACGACGTTCGGATAAATGTCGGGAAAGGTCAATGCAGAAACGCTTGACTAAGGCGGTCTTTCCAGAACCGATGGGCCCGGTTACAACCGCTCTTCCAGCCCCTTCTGGATGGGCGAGACTAACGAACATTCCCGCCAATTGAGCCTGTGTATCGCCTCGGCCCACCAATTCGTTGGGAATGTGGTCAAACCCAAAGACCTCAGGATTTGCCAAGACAAGTCCGGCGCCGATACGGTCCAAATAGGAACTCATGACCAAAGATGGTTCTCGTCTACGGTTATTGAAGATACGGGCGAAAACAACAATTTATTTCTCAAGGTTTCGTATGGTTTCTATACGATGTGAATAATGAAATTACCGTCAAGGGATTTCATCGAATTGGTACCCCGTCTCCCAATTCTTCTCGCCCAGCGCAACCTCAAGTTCAAATGGAGTTACCAGAGGCTTACCATACTTCACCGCATCATCGATAGCG
>JASLKC010000015.1 GCA_030747785.1 Candidatus Poseidoniaceae archaeon
CACATGGATTGTGATATTGTGCTCATTGCCATCTTCATCAATTGCTCCAAGGTCGACATCGAAGAGACCATGAGTCACCCAAGTATAGGATATCTCTGCACCTTCCGAGGCTAACTTTTCGACGGTATTACTACCATCGTCTGGGACTAAGTAGAATTTCTCAATGTCAGAATCTCCTGACTTAGTTGAAGCGAAATCAAAGGTCAAAGTAACTCCATCATTCTGAGTATTTTGATCATTATTCCAAGCCTGCTCAATTTGACCAGAAGTTGTATCGTAGTAAACAACTAAATCGATGGGACCAGAGTACTCGCCCTCTCCAGAATCATCACCACCAAAGCACCCTGATAGGCTCAAAGTGAGCATCAAAAGGGCCATGATTGGCACATGGAAGTTGGCCTTCATCGATATAGGGTGAGGGGTCACCCCCCAAAAACCCAACTCCGACCGTAGGTCGGATAAATCGAGTGCGGTGGGTTCAAGAATAAAGACCACCGGGAGCGGATTAGCGAGGTGGGGTAGTCTGGATATCCCGTCGGGCTCATAACCCGGAGATCGATGGTTCAAATCCATCCCTCGCTACCAGTAAACCGGCTCAGTTTGTGCTATAACTGTGATAATCGTGTTTTGGAGTTAACTTGTCCATCGCCGCCTGGAGACGGACATTTGCTGCTTGCTCTCCAGTTTCGATTGCAGCGATTTGTCGTTCGATATCAGCCTGAATTTCACCGCCGATTGCTATTGCGATACGACGAGCATCAGCATCGGGCCGATTTTGGATTTGAAAGACGAAATTTCCATTTGCTCTGATAACAGGTCCAGCCTTCGAAAGCATCTTGGTGAGGGCTTTGATATTCCCACAATTTTCTGCGGCATCTAGTGCTGCTGCGAGATGTCCAGATTGCAACTTTTGACAGCGCTTGAAAGCTCTCTTCGCCGCGCCTCTTTTTCCAGATGCTGCATGGATGCATCCTGCGAGCCTGTAGTCCTCAGCGGCTTGGGCTAAATCATGTCCAACCGCTTTACCAAGACGGTTACGATGCTTGTGCAAAGCACCTATTGTAATTCGTGCCCGCTTGTATTTTTCACGCGTATGTAGAATCCCTGCGAGTATTCGTAATCCTTTGACTAGAATTGCTTGGTCAGAATCATTTCTATCCTTTCGACTCATCAACCGATCAGTCATGTCACTTGCCATTACCTCGGCTAACTCAAGCCTACCCTCACGGTGGTAACTCTCCAATTGTAGGAGGGCCTGATTTGGGTCGGAGGCACCGAACATGATTGCTCGAGACCGGACGTCCTCATCACAGCATCGGTGCTGCGGTCAAAGTCTTGGTTGACTCTACACCTTCGATATTCCTAACTTTGCTTACTACAACATTTGAAAGTAGTCCGAAGTCTGTACATTCCAATTTTGCGAAGATATCGTATTCTCCAAAGAGTAGTAGCGCTTCTTTGATTTCGGGAATTTCATTCAGTTGCTTGATCACTGAATGTTCAAGTCCTGGCTCAGTCGTGATTAATAGGACTGCCACGGCGTTTTCATATGTCTGTGAACCCATGTTTCAACCTCAATTCTGACAGCGAGGGCATGAGGTTTAACACTTGGGTCGGGTATCGTAGAATCAATGAGGGAGGAGGGCGCTATTCGGTCGATAGGCGTAATTGGAACGCCCGGATGTGGAAAGACAACCCTCTGCAAAGCCCTTGGCTTACCCACACGTTCGGTGAAATCGCTCGCCGAATCGAATGCTTGTCTTGGCGAATTAGATACTGATGGCTCACACCCTGTAGATGTTGAGCGCCTCGCAAAATTATTTTCAAAACCTCTAGAATTGACACTCATAGATGGTCATTTAGCCCATCATTTACCAGTCGATGCCCTTATTGTAGTGCGCTGTGAACCAAATGAACTTGAGAAACGCCTCACTGCGAGAGGATATTCCGCCCATAAGATTCAATCAAATGTCGAGGTTGAGATGTTGGGCGGACCTTGGCCCGAATTAATTGGAGATAATAGGCCAATAAAAGAGGGAACGGAAGGGGTGTTGGAGTGGATAAAATCCGGTTGTCCTTCTTTGGCCACTCCAGAAGGAGCCATTGATTGGCTATCGTGAACATTTTTCAGCCACAACACTCAATGAGCAGAGGGGGCCCCGAATAATCATGGCACTAGAGAAAAGCAGGGATATCTTCAAGCGAGTTTCTGTTCCTTTAACTGCTAAATTGTCTGGTGTAGAGCCCGCTGTTCTAACTTGGACGAGTTTGCCGGTAGGCCTTGGTGCAGCTTGGTGCATGATGAATGCTGGAACAGGTACTGAAGGAGCATATATGTGGTTAGGCGCCATCACATTGATGGCAACTGCAATGATGCTCGATGGCCTAGATGGCAATGTTGCTAGAGCGACAGGCAAAGTGACGAGATGGGGCGATTATCTCGATCACACTCTAGACCGTGTACTCGATGCTGTTTGGCTTCTTGCGCTAGGATATAACGCAGTTTGGTTCGGCCACCTTGAAATTGTGTGGTTAGCAGCATTACTGACTATGTTTGGCTCCTATATGGGCACCCAAGCACAAGCGGTAGCAGGAGCGAGAAATTATGGTGGATTCAGCCGTGCTGACCGAATGGCTTTAACACTCATTGCAATGTTTGGTGCAATGATTATGGCATGGTTCAAAATAGCCGACTGGGGCCTATTTCATGGTATTTCACTGAATCCAATTTCGGCAATAGTCCTCATTAGCGGCCTTGGAGGAGCATACACATTTTTCATCCGTTTCATCAAGGCAAGGTCCGAAATACAGCAGATGGACAAAGACAACCCTCTATGAAGGTCGGGTGCTACTAAGCACCAATGTGGCGCAAAATCTTCTCCGCTCATAGAGCGGGAGTGGCAGGACCTCATTTTCTGGGCCGCCTACGGCGGCAGACTGATAACCAACTTTTGAAAAGGAGTCAAGTGATGGCTCGCGACATGCTAGAGGGAGTTAGGCTCAAGTCCACCACCTTCGTACTGATGGTTTTGATGCTTTCTTCTGTACCAATGGTGCCCAGTGTAAGTGCTGACCAGGGAATTCCTGCGGAGCTACAAGCGCAAGGTATTGCGGCTTCATTCGATAATCTAAGTGAGACTACAACCATTACATGGCGCAATATCGACCAAACTGGAAATAATGCGGATCTCTATTCCGATTTATGGGATACCACATACCACATTTATCGCCACTCATCACCGATTACTCCTGCTAATATCGATAGTCTCACCTCTTGGCATTCAGTTGTTGCATGCGATAAAGATGTCTTGGGCGGCAATCCATTGACTTGCCGCGGTATACAAGGAAATAGCCCCCACCCTGGTCATTCAGCCACTATGCAAGTGGGAGCAGGAAATAATGGCACATTCTTTTACGCAATTACAAGCGAACTACCCAATGGAAACATAACAACCCCTCTTGATTGGAATGCGAGTAATTTGTTTGAGCCAGTTCTTGAGATAACATCTCCAGTCCGCTCCCCCTACAACATCCAAGCATCTTTCAGTCCAGGTACGAGTCAGACTACAGTACAATGGATAAATTATAATTCGATAAATCCAATTCTACCCGAAGATGGCGTAGATGCACTTGATATTCACATCTGGCGAACTGAGTATGAGGTAAATAGAGCCAATGGAATGGATCTAATCACGTCTGTGGAAGATACACCCGTAGCCGTTCTCCCCGCAACAACAACTCAACATACTTTCGACATTCCACCGTTGACTAACCGCGAAGTCTACTATTCAGTCACGTATCTTCTACCTAATTGGACAGCAAGTGGTGGCGATTACGAAGATGGAAGGTTTTTGTCCAATAATGCAATGACTACCCCGGTATTAGAAGATAATTCACCTCCAGAAGATGTTAGTTTCGTATCAGTGAGTTTCGTTGAAGATCCAATGGAAGGTTCTGGTAATACTACGATAACGTGGATGGATGTACCTGGGGAAGTTGGTGAATCATATCGGATTTATATTTCAGGTGTTATGTTCAATAATACCTCGAGCAATGGTGTTAATTTGATGGCAACTGTTGCTGAGAATCAACATTCGTACACCTATCAAGTGCCTATTGGAAGGCTAGGATATTCCTACTACTGTGTAGTAGTTCAAGACCAATTTGGAGCATACTCAACCTTTGTACCATGGAGTTCATGCGATATAGTATTCGAAGATGCATTCAACCATTGGGTTGCAGAACCTACCAATGTCAATGCAGTATTCCTTGGCGATGGCGTTACTAGAGTTACCTGGGTTGACCAGCTGGGAGCCGAAGGTGAAAAGTACCACATTTGGAAATCTTCTTATCGAGTTACTGGAAATGAATTTGTTGAAAATACGACCTTGGATTGGTTGGGTACTGTACCTGACGGAGTTCAACAATTCGACGCAATACTCGATGACGATATCTCTACTGCATCCTTCTATTTCGTCACTTCAGAAGCGCTGTATGGTCATGTAAATGGAACTTACCATTATACTAAACTAGATCAGAATTGGGTTGGACCAATCGAAGAGGACACCACTCCTCCAGATGCTGCTCGTATCTCCGATGCTACGATGGTCGGCCAACTCTCTATTGTAACATTGACATGGCTCAATGCTGCTGGGGAAGACGGAGAGTCTTACACAATCTATCGCCATATAGGAGACCCATTTGGTGAAAACGAATTTGCTACAAGCAATTATTCTGATGCTGGATGGGAATTTGTAACTGGTCCAATTTATGATTGGGAGACCTCTCTCTCAACTCTCGCGAGAGAAATACCAGTTGTTAATGATACACAAAGAGACGTTTGGTATTCAATTATCATGGCTGACTCTTACGGAAATATCAATCCGTTGATCTTCCCGGGTATTGGAGGAAATGCAATTCAGGTTGCAGAGGATACTAGAGCGCCAACTATGGAGTTGGCGATTACTAATGACGATGGGCTCGTTGAGAGCGCAGCACTCGTAAAGGGCGACTACACTATCAGAGTTGGAGTCAGCGAAAACTTGCTTTCCTTCCCTCAAATCAATGTAACCACAACCGGAGGCGCATCTTATTCTGATGGCACAGTACAGATGAATCTGCTTTCTGATAATCTCAATGATGATTCTAAAGGTCCAGAGTTTTACTTCCCATTGGAAATCACCAGTACTTCAAATGCAGGAGAGTTGGTTATTGAAATCACTTTGACCGACATTTCTGAGAATTCAATTACCTACTTCATTTCCGAGAAAAGTATCGATGCAAAGGCCCCAACAATCACGATTTACTCTCCATCTGCAATGAGTGATGGCTCGAAGTATCTCTATAATAACAAAATTACTGTTACTGCAGGAGCTAGTGATGATGTTGGAATCACTAGTATGCAAATGCGATTTGTTCAGAATTATGGTACATCCAATTCGATAAGTGAGCCTTGGAGAGAGGTATCTGGCCTAAATGTGGCAGCGAATGGCGATTGGACATTTGAGATGGATTTCAATGCCGCTAACTTCTTGCCCGGAATACATCAAGTATCAGTCCGCGGTGAAGATGCGGCTGGTAATACCCGTGAGACCAACGTAAAATTCGTAGTAGATTGGTGCCGCCATAGAGAAGACGGTTCGACAGTTTGCGAATATTCCAATCCAGTAGATATGGATCCTGATCCAATTGTGATGACATACAATGTTAGTGATCCTCCATTCATCATTACCTGGATTACAGCAGGAGTTTCACTACTAGCGGTTATCGTATCACTAATGGTGATTTCAACCAGTATGAAGGGCCCGAAGAAACGTGGTGATGATGATGTTAATGAAGACTGGATGAGCGAATTCATCGGTACATCTTCTGAGCCAGATATGGAAGCTATCACCGGCGGTAAACCCCCTGAAGAGAAGAAGGAGGACAAAACTCCTGAACCTGTAGATGATGAAGATGACCCATTCGCAGTCAATGTTGTACAACGTAGGGAGCGTCGTAAGAAGAAGCCCAAGGACGACGACGATGATGATGACGATGACGATGATGATGAAGACGAGAAGAAATCTAAGCGTAAGAAAGGCAAACGCAAGGGCAAGCGTCGTTCAGCAAAGCGTAAGAAGGACTGAGTCGGTGAGGCTCTATGTCTGATACGCACTCAGGAGGTTCCGCAATTATTGCGGCATTTAACCCAATGAATAACAAGTTGAATTGGTTATTATTAGCGGTGCCAATTACTGCATATTATTCACTGATTGCACATAGTCCAGGAATGGCATTCTTATTTTCAATGGTTGCAATCATGCCTCTCGCATTCATCATGGGGCACGCAACAGAAGAGATTGCACTCAGAACTTCGGAATCAATCGGTGGTCTTCTCAACGCGACTTTTGGAAATGCAGTTGAAATTATCATTGCTGCTTTAGCAATCTATACTGCATTTTCCGATCCTGCTCAAGAGCAAATTATGACCAATTTAGTTCAAGCATCACTCATTGGTAGTATACTTGGCAATCTTCTACTCGTTCTCGGCCTTTCCCTCCTTTGGGGAGGTTTTAATCATCAAACGCAGAGTTTCAATCAAGACGCCCTTTCGATGAATGGCTCTCTGCTAATGTTGGCCGTTCTTGCGCTCATAATTCCTGCAGCATTTCATCATTCAGGTGGGGCCGAAAACAGCATAACGCAATTATCTAGATACGCCTCTCTCGTTTTATTAGCGATGTATGGATTCGCATTATTATTCCAACTCAAAACCCATTCTCATCTATTTGCATCTGAAGGTCCAAGCGATGGCCATGATGACCCTACCATGTCGAATAAAGATGCATGGACCCTTCTCGTCCTTGCAACAATTCTTGTTGCTTGGATGGCTGAAATTCTAGTTCACAGTGTAGATGAAGCTGCAACTAATTGGGGCCTTCCTACAATTTTCATTGGTGTTATTCTATTGCCATTCTTTGGTAATGCTGCGGAGCACTTCACAGCAGTACTCGTTGCAGGTAAGGACAAAATGGACCTTTCGTTGGCAATAGCGATAGGAAGCAGCGTGCAAATTGCAGTATTTGTAGCGCCATTGATGGTAGTATTCGCTTGGCTATTGGGAGTAGGCCTATCACTCGAATTCGGTATTTTAGAAACCGCAGCCACATTCATGGGTGTCTTAGTGGTCAACTTCATTCTAAATGATGGTAAGACCAATTGGCTTGAGGGAAGTATGCTTCTAGCTTGTTATGTCATTCTTGCTCTTAGTTTCCTCATGTCCTGATATCAGGGGTGAGAGAAAACACCACAACCGGTCTGTACTCTGTGCGCCTTGAGCCCGATGGATACACCTGGAATGATTTGGGACAAAATCGACTCTTGGGCAGGGCCCAGCATCGGTTTGATAATGATTGGATTAGCCATTTATCTGATGTTTAGGGGCGCTAAGCGAATCAAATTACTTTCATTCTTTACCGGCTGTGGAATCGGATATCTTTCCAGTACAATTCTGTATGAGAGTCTTGGCGACTTGATCTCCGCATCGGAAAGCGATTTCACTTTTACCGCAACAATTGTCTGTGGAGTTGTGATGTTCTTGGCGGTTAGTTTGCTTTCATTAGCGATTACCGCTTACATCTCCCTCCATGTGATGCTGTGGACTATCGCAATGATTGAGATGAATGGTTATGATGTCAAGACTGAAATGATGGGCGTTCTAGTTGCAGTGATTTCCTGGCTGGTAAATCGCTATCTTAGAAAGCACCTCTTCCTCTTTGGTTCAGCAGCGATTGCTTCGATGTTGGCGCTTTACGGCTACCTGATATTGAGTGGTCAAAGCCCTTCAGAGATCAGTATCAGCGACCCGAATCTCCAGTTGGTAGGCCTTGCTCTTTTCATTAACTCGGTACTAATTCAGCGCCAAGGAATGAAGCAGTTGGCCAAGGATAAGGAAGAGAAGGAAATCAAGAAGGAATACGAGCGTGAAAGCGATGCGTACGGTCGTGGGCGTTTCATGGAGCCAGATATTCTAGCTGCTGCTTCTAGTGCTGAGCGTCAATAATTCCGTTGAAGAGAATTCGCCCCTAAAGGGGCGGTAAAAATGGCCATTTCGATGGTTTGAAATAGGACAGGTGATACCGGGTAGATGTAGCGGACAGTTGTTTAGGCAGTTGTCCAGTGCATTCCATGTGGAAGCACACCCCCCCATTTTCCCTCTCTTCTGAGGGCTTTGCTCATACCTTCAATTCTACCGTTTCGGAGGTGTTCCTTTGAGCACTTCTACCCAGGTCGATTTCGATCGAGATAGACTTCGTCCACTACTTGATTCAGGTAGTTCACTTTTTCAACTCGTTTCGTATGAGTG
>JASLKC010000016.1 GCA_030747785.1 Candidatus Poseidoniaceae archaeon
TCATTTACGACAATCATTCGATACCTTGCCGATTGCAACTGCCAAACAATAACATGATCAATCTTCATGAACAGGCCTATTCATTCAAATGAATAAACTAATCCCAAGAATAAGTGGTTGTGGATATTACACAAGGGTCTATGCCCAAACCCATGTGTTCAAAATTAGTGTTTGCAAGGGTTCGCAGTGGGTGCTATTCGTCGCTACCCATTCAACACCCGTCAGTTGGATGGGTGTCCAATTGGAACCCATTGAACCTAACTGCCAAACCCAAAACCAATTGTGCCGTCGACTAAAGGCATATTATAGCCCAACATACCAGCTAGCATGTATATTGTACCAATTAGAAGAATTAATTTTACACTGTTAGACATTTCAACTGCATTTGGAACGAATGTTAAACATACTAATCCCCCAACAATCAAGGTTGAACTTATAGTGCCCCAGAAAATTGACCTACCTGTATATGTATTCATCAAATCATTATGTGTATCTAGTCGATCAATGTATTCATCCAAATCATCTGCATATTGTAGTAAAGCGTCTGTATAATTCTCATGCTCAGAAGAATTGAGCCCATTATTGTCAAGATCGAAATCAGATGATGTGATTGTTTTTGGAGCGTCTGGAGCATTTGTGTAATCTGCTGAAGTTGCATAAGATGAGGAAAAAATCAATGCTAGGAATCCTAGGCTAATAATTAATGAAATGAATACCCTCGGGGCAGTTATCTTCTCAAAAATTGGTTTCAAGTCTTGAAAATCTACTTTCCCATCTTTATTCAAATCAAATATCGAATTTTTTTCCGAGTTATCGTCTGACATAACTCATACCATTAGTTTTTCATTTATTAGTTTATCATAATCAGTCAAACAATTCATCATCCCATAAATCTTCGTCGCTGTCTATCTTTGCTTGAGCAATCAACTAATTATGTGAAGAAAATATTGATTCAACCAACTAATTGATTCGGATAAGTTGGAAGGGGTTATCCGATTACCCATCCAACTTCAGAATCCGGTCTGAAGGGTGTTCAGTGGGTCAGTTGGTTCGCTACGGACGCGTGAGTTTCACGCGATGTGAATTGCGTGACCTAAGGTTGCTAGAACAGCCTCGTGAGTCATCTCGGTCATGGTTGGATGAGCGTGGATTGTTGCTGCAATATCTTCGAGGAGTGCGCCCATTTCGATGGCTAATGTCCACTCACCTACTAGTTCGCTAACATGGGTTCCAACCGCTTGAACACCGAGGATTCGGTGGTCATCCTCTCGAGCTACAATACGAACGAATCCTCCGGTCTTCTCTGCCTCTTGTGTGAGGGCTCGACCATTTGCTGCAAGTGGGAACTTACCGGTAATGACTGGGTGACCCGCTGCCTTTGCTTCATCTGGTGATAATCCAACTGAAACGATCTCAGGTTCGGTGAAGACGATGGCTGGAACTGCTACAGGGTCAAATTCTCTATTCTTACCCGCAATATTCTCTGCAACCATCTCTCCCTGGAATGAAGCGACGTGAGCAAGCATCTCTCCTAAATCGGTTACATCACCGATTGCATAGACGCCTTTCATATTAGTTTCACAGCGCTTGTTAACCTTGATGAAACCACGCTCGTTTAGAGCGACGCCTGTTGGTGCTAATCCATCTGAACGAGGGCGTCGTCCAACGGTTACAAGGACTTTATCAGCCTCAACAGTCTGCATTTTGGATTCATCATCAGCGTTATTCTTGTCGATGAACTTCACTAGAGTTCGTCCATTATCAAGTTCCTCAACCCCTTTAGCGAAAACGCCGGTATTGACCTTGACCTTATTCTTCTTGAGGAAGATTTCGAGTGGTCTTCGCAATTCCTTGTCAAAGATTGGTAGTACGCTATCCATCGCTTCGATGACAGTGACTTCAGAACCGAGCATTCGGTGCACGATTCCAAGTTCAAGTCCGATATATCCCCCACCAATGACAACAAGGTGGTCGACCTTTTCGTCGAGATCTAATGCCTCTCTACTCGAGATGACATTTCCACCATACTTCATGAATGGTAATTCGATTGGAATGCTACCATTTGCAAGAATTACATTTTCCGCTTCGATTTGAATATCTCCAACTATTGCGGTCTTGGCGTCTTTGAACTCAGCCCATCCAGTGATGAGTTCTGCTCCTGCCGACTTTAGCAGGTGTTCGACTCCTTTGTTGAGGCGGTCGACAATATCGTCTTTCCAGCCCTTTAGTCCAGCCATTTCGAGTTCAGCAGGGCCAGGGATACTGATTCCCATATGGCCGCCTTTCTTCGAATGCTTAGCGAGGTCGTGAAATTTGTGAGCAGCATGAATCATCGCTTTTGATGGAATACAACCACGGATTAAGCAAGTACCACCTGCTCTCTCCCCCTCGACGATTACGGTATCGAGCCCTAGTTGTGCCGACCTAATTGCTGCGACATATCCGCCGGGACCTGCGCCCACGACGAGTACCTGACATTTGCGTACCTGCATGTTATTCACACTCACATGAAGATGGTAGCCGGGTTCTCAAGAAGGGTCTTGAGCCTCTGAACGAGAACTGCTCCATCCCATCCATCGACCACACGGTGGTCCCAGGATGAGGAAAGGCGTAGCATCTTACGGATGACGATTTGGCCGTTGCGAACAACGGGGGTATCTACCGCATTGTGGACTCCAAGGATTCCAACTTCTGGCTTGTTGATGATTGGTGTTGCACCAAGACCACCCATTCTTCCCAGACTGGTTATGGTAAATGTCGAGCCGCTTAACTCGTCAAGTCCAGCACTACCATCTCGGGCAGCTTGGCTAACACGCTTCATTTCGGAGGCTGACTCCCAGACGTCTTGAGCTTCCACATGCTTGACGACCGGGACATAGAGCCCACGATCGGTTTGAGTGGCGATTCCAAGATGGATTGCATCATAGCGGGAAACAACTCCCTTCTCATCATCGTATAGTGCGTTGCAAACTGGATTCTCACCCAGTGCTTTCACAAGTCCTTGCATGATGAACGGCAAGTAGGTCAACTTTGGTTGGTCCTCACTTCTATTTGCATTGAGATGAACTCTCAAGGTCTCAAGGTCGGTAATGTCGACCTCCTCAAAGTAACTGAAGTGTGGAATTGTGCTATATGATTCAGTCATAGATTCTGCAATCTTTCGGCGCAAGCCAATGACTGGTACCTCGGTAACGCCAGTTTGGGCTGTACGAGATGGACCAGCAGCGGCAACAGGGCTTCCTGCTTCCTTCCATGAATCAAGGTCACCATGTGTGATGCGCCCAGCCGGGCCACTACCCGATACTGTGGATAGGTCGATTCCGCTTTCACGGGCTCGCTGGCGAACTGCTGGTGAAGCGAGAGGTCGTGCACCAGATGCTGCAACAACAACAGGTGTTGGTTTTGCAGCAGGGGCTGGAGCAGGCTCTGGCTCAGGGGCGGCTTCAGGCTCTGGTTCTGGAGCAGCCTCTTCTTCGGCCTCCTCCTCTTCATCCTCAGGCTCAGATGCACTACCGTCTCCATCGGTATCAAATTCGATACAGACTTGTCCGACGGGAAGAATAGTACCCGGTTCTCCGACCATTGACTTGACAACTCCATCGGTAGGTGATGGAATTTCGACAGTTGCCTTATCGGTCATGACCGACAAAATCGGGTCATCTTCTTTCACTGAGTCTCCAACAGAAACCATCCATTCGACGACTTCTCCTTCAACTACTCCTTCTCCTATATCTGGCAACTTAAATGCAAATACTCCCATGTTTAGACCTCCTGTGTTTTCTTAATAGCCGCAGCGATTCGCCCCGGACTTGGAAGATAATCCCACTCTGTCGTGTGGGGGAATGGTGTGTCCCATCCCGTTACTCTTTCGATTGGTGCTTCGAGGTGCCAGAAACAACGTTCCTGAATCGATGCACTCATTTCAGCACCAAAGCCACTGGTCTTTGGTGCCTCGTGTACGATAACACATCGTCCAGTCTTGTTGACTGAATTGACCACGGTATCACGATCCCATGGCAGAAGTGTCTGTAAGTCGATTAACTCAGCATCGATGCCGCTTTCCTCAATGCCCTTTTGTGCGACATGAACCATAGTACCCCATGAGATAACAGTACAAGCACTACCCTCACGAACAACTCTCGCCTCTTCAAGCGGTAATGCATAGTATCCTTCTGGAACATCTCCATCTTCGTGGCCCTTCCAAGTTGGAACATTGTGTGGGTCACCATAGAATGGTCCGCGATAGCAACGCTTGGGCTCAAAGAAGATGACCGGGTCATTACATTCGATTGCACTGGTTAGCAGGCCCTTGGCATTGCGTGGGTTTGAGCAGTAAACAACTTTCAATCCTGGCGTATGGGTGAATTGTGCCTCAGGACTCTGCGAGTGGTGATGTCCACCCTTGATTCCTCCACCAGCAGGTGTTCGAATAGTAACGGGGGTTGAGAACTCGCCACCGCTACGATGGCGCAACTTTGCGATTTCATTGACAATTTGGTCGTATGCTGGGAAGATATAGTCGGCGAACTGAATTTCAGCGACAGGTCTCAATCCATTGAGTCCCATTCCAAATGCGATTGCTGCAATCCCTCCTTCTGCTAAGGGGGCATCAAAAACGCGGTGCTTACCATGCTTCTCTTGTAGTCCGGAAGTCACACGGAATACACCGCCGAAATATCCGACGTCTTCTCCGAAAATTACGACATTATCGTGCTTATCAAGTAGTGAATCAAGTGCGCTGTTAAGCGATTGGATCATGTTCATCTCAGTCATAACAATCACCTCACTTACCTAACTCCTCACGCTGCTCTTGCACATGCCAAGGAACGGTCTCATAGACCTCTGTGAAAATTGTAGATGCTGGGGGATATGGGCCATTAGCAAGGTCGCCAAATGTGCATGCTTCCTTGTATGCCGCCATGACTTCATCATCGATTTGTTGTGCTAATTTTTCATCTTTCTTTTCAGTCCAAGCACCAATTTCAATGAGATGTTTCTTGAGCCGGTCTACCGGGTCACCGCCAGGCCAGCATTCCGATTCATCACCAGGGCGGTAAATCGAAGGGTCATCCGATGAGGAGTGTCCACCGGCTCGGTAGGTGTAGACTTCGATATGAGTTGCACCTTTTCCAGCGCGGGCACGCTCACGAGCCCACTTAGTTACCGAATACAGAGCGAGGAAGTCGTTACCATCTACTCTGAATGATGGAATCCCATATGCTAATCCACGGGCGGCGAAATTTTCGCCACCGGTAGCAACATTGCGATGTGTTGAAATCGCCCATTGGTTATTGACGACATTGAGAATTACTGGCGGCTTGAATACCGATGCGAAATTTAGCCCGTAGTGATAATCTCCTTGAGCGCTTGTACCATCTCCAACCCAAGTGATTGTAGCTTGGTCATCACCCTTGTAAGCAGAAGCCATTGCAACACCAACAGCCTGGCTGAATTGGGTGCCAACAGGGCTGGAAATGGAGATGAAGTACCCCTCTTTCCAAGAATAGTGTACCGGCATTTGGCGGCCGCGAATATTATCTTCGGTATTTCCGATACAATGGCAAATCATACTCACCATATCACGGCCACGAACGAATTGTGCCCCCGGCTGTCGATAAGACGGGAAAATCCAGTCGGTATCATCCAATGCCATTGTCTGGGCGATTGCAATTGCTTCTTCACCCAATGAGCGCATGTAGAATGACAACTTTCCAGTTCTCTGCATCTTTATCATCCGGTCATCAAATATTCGAAGTCGCATCATCAATTCTAGACCTTTGATTAGAGTCTCAGCATCGAGTTCAGGGTTCCACGCACCACTTGCAGTATCATCATCTCCAAGGACACGAACTAAGCCATGTGCATGGTCATGAGTTTCCGATGCTTCACAAGTTACTGGGTCTGGGCGAGAAAGATCTCCTGGTTGCTCTTTCCAAGGGCCTCCAAAATCAGCCTCATCACCCGGTCGGAATGGTGCGGTAGGTACAGTGTATGGTTCCATTGTCCCCTTTCCCCCTTCCGTCATGTAAATCCTCACTCCATGCCCGTTCTAAGCCTTGCCGTTGCGCTGGCCAAAAGATCGCCAGCGCGATAGGAGGACCTAACCAATGGTCCACTAGCACAGCCGAGGAAACCCATCTCTTCCGCCTGTGATGCCCACTCATCGAAAATTGCAGGCTCGGGGAATCTGTCAATGCTTAGATGGCGCTCGCTTGGAGCGAGATATTGTCCAATTGTCACAAGATCCACATTTGCTTCTCTCAGCATTTGCATTGCCTCAGTAACCTCTTCATCACTCTCACCTAGTCCTACCATAATCGAAGACTTGGTCAAGATATCTGGGCGTAGGCGCTTAGCCTCGACCAAGATGGAAATCGATTGTGCAAAGGATGCGCGGTGGTCTCTGACCACTCTATCCAGTCGAGGGACGCATTCCACATTGTGAGCAAAGACCTCTAACTCGAGGTCATCGAGTAGATTTGCTAAGTCATCTAGGTCGCCAGCAAGGTCGCTACATAGTAATTCGAGAGTAACTTCGGGACTTGTTTCTCGCACCGCTTCAAGGCATCTGCGGTAATGGCCAGCCCCACTATCCTCGAGGTCATCGCGATTAACAACTGTAATCACAGCATGATTGAGCCCCATCGATGAGATTGCATCAGCGAGTTTTGCCGGCTCACCCTCATCAAGTGGTGGAGGTGATTTGATTGTTCCAACGGCGCAGAATCTACAACCACGTGTACATTCTTGACCTGCAACCATGAATGTAGCATCCTTTGCAGCCCAACATTCGTGAATGTTAGGGCAGCGAGCTTCTTGGCAAACTGTGTGAAGCATATTTTCCTTCACAGTAGCCTTAGTTTCGTTGAATTTCTTTTGCAGTTCACCAGTTGGCAGGCGGGTACGAAACCACTCTGGAAGGCGGGCACGTTCTTGCGCCATCTTCAATTTACGGACAGTCAATATGGCACCCCCTACAACCATCCCGAAGGGATGGTGTCGAATAAGGCTTGGTTGGATGTCCTACGAGCATTCAAGCGGCGAATCCTTCTGCGTAAGCATGTGAAGGTCGCAGTCATCACCGGTGGGGCGCGCAGAATCGGGGCGGGAATCGTCAGCGATTTGATGTCGAATGGATGGTCGGTAATCATCCATTGTAACTCTTCGATTTTACAAGCAAAACAGCTTCTAACTTTGGGCTCTGGAGCAGTTGTCCAAGGCGACCTTTCAGACCGTGAAGAACTGTTTAGAGTAATCGAGGAAATTCACGATCATCCTTTGGTAGAAGAGCGAGGTGGAATCGACCTTTTGATTCACAATGCTTCAATCTATAATCAGATAGACTTCAAGGATGTTACGCCACATGAGTTGCAAAAATTCACTGCGGTTCATCTCGACGCTCCCTTCTTTATTTCACAAGGTCTTGCACCACGAATTTCCGCAATAAATGGTAGTATTATTGGCATGGTCGACACCAGTTGGGACCACGCTTGGAAACGCCTTGCACACTATACTGCAACCAAGGGTGCAATGCGACAATTAATTGTCAACCTTGCCGGGGAATTAGCACCCGAAATCAGGGTCAATGGAATCGCACCAGGAGCAATACTTGCAGCGGAGTGGGAAAAGGAGAGATTTGACGAGATTCTCGCCAAAGTCCCACTTGGGCGTGCAGGCACGCCAGAAGACATAGCAAAAGCAGTGAGATTCTTGGCCGATGCAGACTATATCACAGGATATATTCTACCTGTTGATGGCGGTTGGTCGCTAACTTGACCCCTAAATTTCGATTGGTGCAGGGGGTGGGACTTGAACCCACGAACCCATTGAGACCGGATCTTAAGCCCGGCGCCTTTGACCGACTCGGCAACCCCTGCAGGCGAATGCCAACGGTCTAATCTAATGAATCAAACGGGAGCGAATAATGAATTCAATTATATGATGTCGGAATAACCCAACCCCATGGATAAGGTCTCAGTTGCGGTTCTTGCAGCATTAATTGTTCTAGCACCTTTAGGATATGGCGTATACCACTTCAGTCAAACTGATGATGCCGGAGACGAGATTATCGAAGAGGAAGAAGAAGTGATCGACCACAGCGCACATGACCATCCAGCACCTGCTCTAGAAGCCTTACTGATGTCTTTCGAAGGCGAGCAATTTATCGCGGGCAATGTAATTCATGACCATCCAATGGAAGTTAGAATTCAATGGACAATGGAATCCGCAGAAGGTGTTTCCAGCGGTGCTAATCTTGCGACTGACTTGGATGGTTCTTGGTCATTCGATATCGATGTAGATGATCGTAGCGAAGACATTTCGATTACATTTAGAGCACATAATTTGCCTGAAGACACGTGGTCGGATAATCTGACAATCGTAATTCCAGCTGATGTTGAAGACAATAATACTGGTAATAATACAGACAACAATACAGGTAATAGTACTGGCAATAATACGGATAATAATACAGGAAACAATACCGGTAGTGGAAATGGAACGGGCGTTAATTCACCTCCGAACTGTGATGCTGGACAAGATTTGATTTCAGACGTTGATGAGTTAGTCTACCTAGATGCCAGCAATTCTTCTGATCCAGATGGAGACAGTCTACAGAATCCATCTTGGCAAATTACAGAAAGGCCAGAGAATTCTATGGCATCAATTGTTAATCCGTCCAGTGTCAATGCTGAATTTGTTCCAGATGTAATTGGGAATTTCACAATCGAATTCTATGTCGATGATGGCGAAGATTTCTGTAAAGATAGTATGCAGTTGGAGGCGGTGATCACAGTTCCATCAATTAGCCCAAATGCAAGTTCACAAGTACTTACTAACGGTACTGCAATGGAAGATATTACTTTCACTAGTGAAGGAGGACATGTAGATACATGGGAAATCTCACCATCACTACCATCCGGTCTCAGTTTTGATATTGATTCAGGTAGGATTAGTGGGACTCCTTCAGAAGCGTTTGAAGAAACCACATTCATCGTTTATGCAAATAATTCAGCAGGCTCGGCTACTGCTAGTATTACCTTGAGTGCGATTGAATTGGGATATGACCGCAACGACTTAGCACAATTTTGGCTCGATTTCTTTTTCTGCCAAACAACAGATGACAGGCCAACAGTCGATGATCTGACCACTTCTCAAACTGAGACACTCCAGTGCGAAATCTCAATCACTCTAAATGAAACTCATCTAATCATCTCTACAAATGGTATACCAAATCATGATTTTGAATCAACACTAGCTTGCTCACAAGGAGGCGATTGTACCAAGGTACAGGATTACACTTGGTCTATTCCAAGGAATCCTACTAACGATACTACTGGTGGCCATGACAGTGCTAACTGTCCTGAAGCAAATGGTGAGTATGAGTGTGCACCAGACAGAGGCCCCATCGCTGTAGCAATGAATGGTGTTCCAATCTTCGGTCCAGAAGATGGCCCTGGAGGCGATGCGGTTGCTGCTGAACATGGAGTCTACAATGAAGATAGGCAACCAATCGAATTGGGTTTATGTCACGGACACGCTGCTCAAGGTGGAACATACCATTATCACGCAGATTCTAACTGTATGCATTGGCATCCAGAAGAGGGTGAAAACATCAAGGATGATTATGATGATTCAGCACCGGAATTAGTTGCGCCAAATACCTATGATGGCAATCATTCCAAAGTGATTGGAGTGGCATTCGATGGCTATCCAATCTATGGATTCTGGGGCTATGATGACGAAATGAATGTCGTGGAAATGAAGAGTTCTTACGAATTAAAAAGTGGTGAAACCGGCTACAATGGAATTGATGATTACCAATACGTAGAGGGGCTTGGTCACCTCGATGTATGCAATGGCCATTTTGGGATAACACCTGATTTTCCTCAAGGAATTTATCACTATCACACTACTATGCAGAATGGCGATGGAGATATGGGATTCCCTTACTTCTTGATTTGTTATCATGGAGAAGCCGATATGAGTGGCGATGATGACGACCCTTGTGCTGGATTCGGAGAGACATGGGGGCCCGGAATTGGCCCACCTCCACCTGGATGTGAAGGTGGAGGGCAAAATGGTCAGGCTGAAGGTATGGTCGTGAGTGCTTGGCAATTCAACCCATTTGCAATCATTATTCTAGGCCTGATGCTAGTATCGGGTTGGCGACTCTGGCGGCGATGAATCCACCCGAAGGGTGGCTTCAATAGGCTCAACTCGTGCAAAACCGTTTAACACCCGGGCGGTGAGGGTAGTCTGGTGCGTATGCTGCGAACGCGATTAATTCCGGTGCTTGTACTCTTCTTGATGCTCAGTGTAAGCCTACCAATCAGTGAGTTTGCAGAACTACCTCAAGAAGCGTCCTCCGAGTATGTTCCGGGCAATCTGGAGGGCTATGACCTCTACCTCGATGAAGTCGGCGATTCTGGTGGAGATGGCGCACTAACCACAGCTGAACCATCTGGGGCTCACAAAGAAGCATCGATTCTATCCGGTGTAGAATTCCGTTCTGATGATTTGATTAGTGATCTCACAATTTATGGCGAGGGCACAGAAACTCTTGTCCGTCTTTCGATTTACATGCAGTTTAAGGGCCAAGAAGGCTCTACTGCTGATTTGACTTTCACTCTCAATGCGGTTGGAGGTTCTACCTATACCGAAACTCTGAGTTTGTCTGACCCCTGCAGTGATGGACTCTTCAATTCCGATTGTTCGTGGACCATCAATGAAATCTTCTTCGATGTACCAGAAGATGGTTTCACAGTTTCTAAGGGTGCACAACTCCGCCTTCAAATCGATGGTTCTGCTTCTTGTGAAGGCCAAGGTGGAATAGGCCAAGGTGGAGATTGTGATGTTCTAGTCGCCTATGGGGATGTTGAGCAAACCGCAGGATATTCAAGAGTCGAACTCAAAGCAAATGCTCTTGCGGAATCCAGTGTTAAGGTTCACACTCCTGGTGGCCTTTGGACCGATGGCGAAGCTCTAGAGTGGGCCCCAAACCACCGCCCAGAGTTCAGGACTATTCAATTCACAGTCGATGTAAGAGATGCCTTTGGTCGTGCTGATATCAATTCGGTTAGTCTCTTACTGTCAACTCCTTCAGGCACCAATACGGTATTCGATAAGGACTTCGAAGATGAGGACTTGAGACTTGACAATAATGGATTGGTTGGTAATTACACTTGGACCTATGATGCTGGAATTGCTCCAGGGCAGTATCCGCTTCAATTGGAAATCGTAGATGTTCAAGGCCATGTAGTAGTATTCACTCACCAAGGCATCGAATTCGTAGAGCATGACATCTATCTTTCTCTCCCGGTTAATCAGCCTGATGTGGTCCTAATCGCTCCCGGTCAGGTGAGCAGTGCTGAATTCATGATTGAACACACCGGCTCAGCAACTGTTGACATGAATGTTGTACTCGAGTTATTCACTACGCTCCCCGGTTCATGGTCTGACCCTGTATGGGACCAGCCTGCTGGATATGCACTGAACGGTGGCGGTTCATTCGCTCGTCCGATTCTATCAATCGAAGCTCCATCTGGGGAGGAAGACTTGGACGCTCCAGAGCACATTGAAGTGTGGGCACGTGCATATGCTGAAAATGATGAAGGCGTCATCGAGGAAGTACAGGTGAAGAAGATAATACTCGATGTCGAAGAAGTAGGTGTCTATGCCTCTCCAAGGCTTGGAATCTGGGAAGATTCCGAGCATCAGATTCAGATTGCTGACTCTAACCGTCCTGAAGCATATGACCCTCTAATTTCGCATTATATCGATTCTGAAGAAGTAGGTGAATTCTTCATCGATGTATTCAATGCAGGATTCGATACCGACACCTATCGTCTTAAGATTGAGGATATGCCGGATGGATGGCAGTATGTATTCTATGACAATGATACTGGACAGGAACTCGCGACAGAAGGAATCCATGCAATAACTCCAGACATTGGCTCGCATGAAATACTAACCTTGGTAATGAAAATCTACCCACCGACCTCTAGAGATGATGCTGATATCGGAATGGTGACGATCAGGTGCTCATCTACTGGTGATGCTGAATTGAATACGATTGCATCTTTCACAATTCACCGTACCTTCGGAATACTTGCTGAAGTAATCTCTGACTCTGATGGTGGCGACCCTGGAATAGTGGGGCCAAAGCCTCCGGGTTCAACAGTTTCATTCGATGTACGTATCACCGATTCAACACAAGAAACTGGGCAGAATACTTGGAGGGTTATCTCTCCAGAAAAGTTGTCCAAGAATACCGATAACGATGAGATATATGGGACTTGGACATATACCTTGACAGATGATAATGGAAGCGATGTTGTCGCTCTAAGAATGTCACCAGGTGATGAAGTCGACATTACTGTTGAAATCGAAATGCGAGACAAGGTAATTTTTGGAAATCACACAATCTATCTTCGGGTAACTGAAGAGAATCCTGATGATGAACCACGTTACTTCGATCTGCCGTTAACAATCAAAGTTTCTGAGGATGTTACTCCCGGGCGTATTTTCGTAGAAAGAGTAACTCCATTATCCTCTTTCTTACCCAATGAGGCTAAGCATATTGAGTTCCAAGTTCAGAACGATAACAACGTACCCTTAGACATCATAATCACCGCTGATATTATCCCAACTGGTTGGGATGCTCGTTTGACTACATCAGCTAATCAAATGGGAGGAAATTTCGTACTATTAACCATCGATCCCTACTCCAAGGAGGAGTTCACAATGATTTTGACCGCTCCAGACAATATCGTGGCTGGAGATGCGATTGCGGTAACCCTCGAAGTAACCCCTATGGATGATGAGGTTCCATATGATGCACAGTATACACAGCGTCCTTCATTTGAGTTCACAACCGACTGTTCAGGCTTAGTTTGTATAGGCAATTTCTTAACAAATCCTACCCCGCAAACCATTGCGCTTTACGCGGGTCTTATCCTTGTAGTCATCCTTGCAGTCTACCGAAGAGGCCAGACTTCAGTAGTTATTGGATATGATTTTGAAGAGGTGTTGGAAGATGAACTTGGTAAAGACCTAGAGGACCTTCCTGAACCGGCTATTAGTGATGAAGAACTCGATGATGATCTCGAACTTCTCGAGGACCTAGAGGACCTTTGAATCTGAGAATTATTGGTCGCTTTTCCCCCCGTAGGGGGGAGTAAAAGATGGGCATTATGTCTGAACAATGTTCCATTTCCCTTAAGTGCCTTTGAGTAAGCCGTTTGATTAGTGTTAGCGATGCGTGTATCTCCATCCCCCTCTGCGGCGCGTCCAAATCTCCTTAGAGAAATGAATCAAAATACGGCCAAGTCCATAGGACTTGCAGCCCTGATGCTGATGGCTTCATTAGCCTCAATTGAATTTGTTTCTTATGCTGCTCTTGCTGCAACAGACCAAGATGGAGACGGTCTGACATACGGCCTTGAGTATCTAATCAATACCCAGCCTAATGATTGGGATTCTGATAATGATCAACTACCAGATGGATGGGAATGGCAGTACGGCCTTGACCCGACTTCGACCAGTGGCGTTGATGGTGCAATTGGCGATCCAGATGGCGATGGTTTCTCAAATTTACAAGAATATTCCTACAAAATAAGTAGTAACTGGGATATTTCTTCCACACCTACAGTTCTTGACAATGGAGTTTGGTGGAATGGCACGGTTCCAGTTAACAATTGGGACGAGGAAAATGCCATGCAATACAACCAGCTCGCTTGTGGCGATGCTGGAAACGATGGTACCGGTACTACAATTCTATGTGATGAAGACCCGGTTGGAAATATCTGTACTGATGGATTCGACAATGACAAGGATGGTATGGTTGACTCCAACGACAATGATTTCGATGGAGATGCAGATTGTTCCTCCGACGATGATGACGGCGACGGAATTCTCGATGAAGACCCCAGAGGATGGGATACTGACGGAGATGGAATGCCTGATGGTTGGGAGGCTTCAAATGGCCTGGATGCAACTTCACCTTCCAATAATGACGGTGCAAATGGAGACCCAGACTCCGACGGTCTAATCAATATCTATGAGTATGTCAATCCGTCTTGGACTACTACCTGCAGTGGGCAACCATGTTACAGGCCAGGACCAGACGGAAGTTTCACAGAAACAACTTCTCCTTGTTCTCCGCACATGGGAATAGGTCCTAGTGGCTGTGCTACTCTAACTGCAGAAACCGATGGTGTAACTTCGACCAATCCACAGGATAGTGACACCGATAACGACGGCCTCAATGATTCGTACGAGGCTCTTACTCTCCTAACCGACCCTACTGATTCAGATACCGATGACGATGGTATCAGTGATGGTAATGAGGTCAACGGCGCATACGGAAACCCTCCTCAGGCAAGCGATCCTCGAAATAATAACACCGATGGTGACCAATTCGATGATGGTGAAGAGGATAAGAATGGAAATGGCCTTGTTGATGTTAACGAAACCGACCCAACACGCCGAGAAGATTCAGGCGACTTCGATAATGATGGTTTACAAAATTGGGAGGAAAATCTCTCTTGCTCAGCATGGAATATCGCAGACACCGACTATGGTGGAGTGAATGATGGTGACGAGTCCAATGTGTCTCATGGCACGGACCCATGTGATTCATTATTGCAATTTGAAACTACAATTGTCAGTTTTAATTCAGGTAATAGTCAATTGACATTGAGCAATGGTTCTGGTTTCCGTTCAGGCGGAGGAATTGCATATTACAATAATTCAGGAACATATACTCAGTTTTCTTATGCAGGGCATACCAATAATGTACTGCAAGGTGTTTTCACCGGTCCTCCAACAGGTGTTACCGTTGTTGAAACCCGTAATAATTCCTGGTGCCACGATGGAACAGGATTACCATATCCGACCTATTGTGATGACGATTATGCTGACATAGACGGCGATGGTCTTGCAGATTGGGAAGAGACACTAGGAATTTACGGATATTTCTCTAATCCAACTCTCTATGATTCGGATGGTGATGGAGTAAATGATTACGATGAAGTCATGGCTAACACAGACCCGCTAGAAGCCTGTGATAATTTATTGGATGACGATGGCGACGGTTTGAACAATTATTTCGAAACATCAACAGGATGTCCAAACTATTGGATTGGAATAACAAATGGCTCATTTGATATTTGGTCAACTGCATATGATGATGGTGATACAGATGCAGGAGGAGTTAATGACAAGCAGGAGTACTTCGATTCAACAAATCCCCAAAGCGATCCTTCTGATGACATAATGCCAGCAGATTTCGATGGAGATGGTATTCCTGATGTGGTAGAGAACATTACCGGTACTGATTGGCGAAACCCAGATACCGATGGTGGTGGTATGCTAGATGGTGATGAGTGTCCTCAACAATTCTGGTTCACCAATTGTCAAGGCGCACCATTCGACCCATGGGACCCTACAGATGATGCCTTACAGAATGAGGTTGTATTTTGGGCAAACAATACCAGTGGTATAGTTGATCTAAACCGTCAACACCTTTGGCGCCTCAATACTTTCGATATATACACAGGTGCAGCATATGGTATTGCTGTAAATTCACATCCTGCTGCGAACATCATTGTACCATATGCCAACACTACTCATCTCGCTCCAAGTACATATGCAAATGATACTGTGACTTGGAATCTTGATTTTGCTCATCCAATAATGGGTGGAACTGTACCGATGTCAGCATATCAGTACAATATCACATTCTGGTCGGATGCAATGGTCGAAATGACGCGCACAAATGATACACATACCTACGTTCTAACCGCAGGAGTACTTACAGAAATGTGGGTTGAAGAAAATGAGTATTGGTTTGATTGGGATTCAATTTCAGCTGATACTATTGCAGGTTCAAATAATTCTTACGAGACTATAGTACCTTCAATATTTACTGATACAACTGCGCCGGAATCTGTGGTGATGAATATCACGAATGATGTCATAAACGCTGCTGGTGCGGTCGATGCATATTCGAAGGCTAGTGCCCTATCTGATTTCTTAATCAATGGCAATGCTACCTTTGATTTCAAGCGCAATTACAATGGAAGTGGGGTAGGTCCTGATGAAGATGTTACTTTCGATATGCTTGCACGAGCAAAGGAAGGAACTTGCACAGAATTCACTACCACCTTTGTAACAATGGCCCGAATAGCAGGCCTTCCTACTCGCTATGTCACTGGATATAGTGGTGGCTCATGGACAGGTTCTGGCTATTCGGTAATGGGACAGCACATGACTCAGTGGGGAGAGATAAGAATGGAACTTTCTGCTTCAGCTGGCGGAGATGATCTTGGCTGGGTGCCATTCTTTGCCTGCCCTGCTGCAGAAGAACTCGAAATCGTCAATATTACTTGGTCTTCAACCGAATATGACCGAGATGGAACGGGTGATATTTCTGCGAGTGGACAATTACGTTATCTCGAAAACGGTACACCTGCCGATGGAATTGTACTTCGTGGCTATGTTGTCGATCCTGCTGATGTAGGAGAAGTGCCTGGACTTGCTGCTCTCATGGACAACCAGTTTGGCGTTATTTTCACTGACGCAAATGGTAATTTCACAATGAATGGAACCTTGAACTCTCCGATTGAGGCCGGCTTTGCAAGTATTGTAATCGAGCATTTGCAGAGCGGATATGTGTCACATGGAGGTATTGATTTAGGTGTCTTCATCAATATCACCGATGATTCAAATCTGTCACATGCTTCGCCAAATGCAATCGACCAACCAGTTCTTGGTGCAGGTGCAACTACTGTTCTTACAGGGTATCTTCTCCACGAGAATAATGCTACCTTAGGCGCTGATGAACTTGGTAATGATCTCGAAGTTTGGCTAGATTTCACCTCATCGGTCGATGGTGCTACAAATCTCACTGGAACTGTGGGTCCTAGCGGTCTTTGGGCGATTAATATCACACTAAGTGAACTTGAGACCAAGACCAATATTTCTGCAACCCTTGGATTTAGCGGCTGGCAGGATGTTTCACAATCCGTAGGGTCTCCAGCCTTCCATTTGCGACCGAATTCTCACGTGATTACTCTTGATATTAGGGATGCTCCAAATCTAACTGCAACTATCGAGGGTCCAAGAGCGAATAATTCTATTTTCGAACTTGATGAATTGTTATATGTCAATGGAAGTACCATGAGTTTCGGCGTTTCTCCTGTGCCAATGAGTGGTAATCTCTCATTTGGTATGCGTGAAGCCGATGGTGGAGGCACCTTCCTAGAGTTGTTCAATACTTCAGTAAACGGTTCGTTTAATCTCATACATCTTCTCGATGTGAATACTACTTGGGTACATGCTGGTGCTGTTGAATTATCATTGGTTTTCTATCCAGATACGCTTGAGGCTACCGATTCTCTCAATACATCTGGAACAGATTGGTGGTTGAAGGGTATCATGTATCTGGAATTGCAGGCAAACTCTCAGTTGCGCGGAGATACTGTGAATATTCTTATCCAACTTACCGACCATATGGGTGTGAATCTAAACATGAATACTACAGGCGACTTTGAATTCACATTCAATGGAACCCTTGAAAATACTACGACAGATCCAACCTCTACAACCCTATCACCGACATTCACAACCGATGCGAACATGTTTGCGGGTGACTATGTACTGGACATGGATTTCACTGGAAATGAGTATTATGTTGCTTCATCAAATACTAGCATGCTCAGAATAATGGGTTCTGTCGACCTTTCATTGGCAATTATTGATGATTGGACTCACATTGGCAATCAATCTTGGTTGGTGGGTGATGTTACCGACGCCATTCACAATAATGCAGTCATAGGCAATGATTCGATTATCACGGTGATGTTGCTAACTCTCAATGGCCCGGTTGACCTCGGTGCAGTCTTAATCAACAATTCAACTGGAACCTTCAACATGACAATCACGGCTCCTACACACGTTCCTTCAGGAGTTTACGATGTCGAAATATGGTCTGATTTCGATTCTCTAGCTCCACTTGGTGGCGCATATTGGCAGTGGGTAGACAGTGCAGTACCTCCTGCAATGCCTCAACTCCCTTCCACTACATGGGGAATTGAATCTGAAGTCATATTACGGGCTGATGAATCGTTAGGTGGTATCGATAAGGTTGTGGTGATGAACACAACTGTTGACCTGAAGACTCATGTGCGTGATATCGCAGATAATTCCAATTTAAGTGGAGTTGTTGTGGACTATATTCTCGATTGGGGCGGTGCAAATCTCACCATTGGACAGGCTACAACGGATGTTGAAGGCAATGCTACATTACCGTGGACTGCAACTGGAATCGCCCCTGGTGATTATGTGCTACGCATGGAAGTACAGGATGATGTTACTTCAGCAAAGATTGCAGGTGCTACTAGGCACTTAGGCAATTTCACAATGATCAACGTCACAGTTCAGGTGCCCTCCAATATCAGAGTGGATAGCATACCATCTCAGATTACTGCTGGAGTAAATTTCCAAGTTATCGGTGCTGTCGAAGATGGAGACAATGCTAGTCGACCTTTGTCTACTCCAGTTAAGCTCGAAATGTTCTGGCTCGACAACCAAGAGGAAAAATTGGTCAATGGCGTATTCACTCAAATTAATGGTAGTTTCAACATGTCCGTTCCTACAGATGTGCTGAATAATGGTACTAAGCGTGGTCCTCGTACACTGATTATCACAGTGGTTGAAGGTTCATCTCCATTCTATCTAACCGATACGAGTAATCATTCAATACAGGTTATGGGAGTTTCAAACTTTGAGAGCCTTATTCCGATTAACCCAATAATCGTCAATCGTGGAAATAATGTCAATCTCTCTGCTGAATTAGTAGAGGCCTCAGATATGTGGCAAGCACTTCCAGGATATACTGTTGCGGTTAAATTCGATGAGACGTGGCTTACAGAGAATACTACTGATGTGAATGGTAGAACTAATTTTACTCATATAATTCCATTTGACCAATCATTAGGATTGGTTGTAATTCAGTTCCACTACAATGGAAGTAGTGACTTGTTACCTGCTAATAGGAATATATCCACTGTAACAGTTAGGTCTGCTACTGTATTGGTAGTCGACGCAATATCTGAGAATCCTGTTGCTGGCGAATCATTCAATGTCACAGGTACGATTGCTAGTGATAATGGAAGCTCATTGGAATATAGAAATGGCGCTCTATTACCTGCGAACATTCTGTTCACAATAAATGGAATGCCAACAGGATTCCAAGTGCAGAATGGTACCGTCCAGGCCGATGGTACATGGGCCGCAATCCTTACGCTATCTTCGAACTTTGTTGCTGGTAGTAATACACTACAAGCATCATATATTCCAACAGTGAATTATTATGAAACTTCGAATGCGAATTCAACTTTCGATAGCAGAGGTTTCACCGTTCTTACCTTCCTTGCACCAGCCTTAGATGGCGCAGGGCAGCCTTCACTGAACGACCGTACCGATCGTGGTTCTGATGTTCTTTCGAGGCTGATGCTAATCGACAACGCAGGTTCTCCAGTGGTTGGAGTTCAGGTCACCGTAGTGATCAATGGAACTGTTGTGACTTCAACAGGAACAACCGATGCAATGGGAATGGCCTTTGTCAATCTGACAACACCAGTTGACCTCACTCCAGGATTCCACACTTTGGATGCTGAATTCCTTGGAACTTCTGGAACCACCGGATTGATAGGTGATGTTACAGAAGTTACCTTCGTTGTTCTGGCAGATACAGTTGTGACCATCACTAACAATACAATGGTGTTGACTGCAGGAGATTCATTGAGTGTCAATGGTACATTACTAGATGACTTAGGCAATCCACTGCAATCATCTGGAGCTAATTCAGGTGGAGTACTCCATCTCTATGTCGATGGAGTGCCAGTTTCCAGTGTCCTTTCAGATGCAGATACAGGTATCTGGGAGGTCTCATGGACTACTCCTGAAGGAATTACTGCAGGCGATCATCAAATCCAAATACGCTTTACCGGCGGAAGAGATTGGGTTGACCCAATCGGTTCTGGTGATACCGCAAATCCAGAATTTTACCATGAGGCTATCGCATTATCAAATTTCTCGGTTAGCGTGCCAACCAAGATATTGATGCTAACACCTGGTGGCCAAGTCGACCGTGAAGAATCGATTACTGTCCAAGGTAGACTACTCGACATTGTAGATAATCCACTGGAAAATCAAACTATTGAGATTTGGCTTGGTGGTACATTCCTAACCAATGTTACAACCGATGTATCAGGAACATTTACTGCAGTACATCCAGTTCCTGCTGATTCCCCATTAGGTCCAGTCACAATTGATGCGATATTCTCTGGTACTGCCTATTATCAGCCCACTCAAGAGAGTGGAGTTTGGTATGTTTACTCGCAGATATTGGTACAAGTCAACATTGAGACGCCACTAGCGGTCACAGATTCTACTATTATCGATGGATTCGTTGGCGATAACCAACTCATTGGAATCGATGGCATGAATGTCCTTATCTCGATTGAAGGAATTGAAATTGGCAATACTACCACTGACGCAAATGGAAACTTCAGTATCAATTGGACGGTACCAGATATCTTCAGTGACGGCCAACATGTTGTTTTGGCATCAGTTCCTGCACAAGGATGGTATAGGGCTGGTCAAGGAAATACGACCTTCTTCCTTGCACATCGTAGTGGTTTGACAGTCGACATCGTCGACACTGATGCAACTCGCCTTGACAACTGGGAAATCACTGGTCGATTATATGACCTTGACACCGCAGAAAATGAGGGCCTTGGTGGAGAACTAATCTTCATCTATCTCGATGGTTACCAAGTTGGCTCAGCGTTTACTTCGATTACTGGTGATTGGTCTGCTGACATATTTGCAACTGAGAATCTAAGCCGTGGATCACATCAACTTTCATTCATGTTCGAAGGTAGTAGTGGTCACCTTCCAGTTAATCAAACACGTAACGTGAATGTCTGGGCAGATGTAACAGTACACATCGATAGTATTAGTCCAATAGTGATTCGAAGCGATTCATTGCATTCACCGCTAGTAATTACCGGTAGAGTGACTGAGATTGGTGGACAAGGCATTATGATTGATGATGCAGAATTAATTCTTGGAAATCAAAGCAATTGTGCAATTACTGATGGTGCACGTTGTATCGTGATAAACAGTATTTCTTGGAATGGAGGCCAGTTTACAATGACGGCTGTTATGCCAAGTTGGATAGAGCCTGGAATGACTCAACTCAACCTTCAAACTCCAGAAAATGGCAGTCTATTCTTGAGAACATCAGATGTGTGGACTTCCTCCTTTGCTCTGATGATTGATGCGTCCTTCGATGTGAGTATCGAACCGATTATTGAAGACGATCAAGAAGTGATCAGTGGAAGCATTACCGTAACTGCAGATGACACCCTCCTGGGCGTTGATGGAATTCCAATAACAATCTATGTCGAGCAGAATGGTTCCCGTCTAGCTAATATGACAGTGCTAACAGATTCCTCAGGAAATGCCATCTTCGAATTCAATGCTGAACCACCATATGGAGATGCATCACACTATGGTGAAATCGATTTGAAAATGACAGTTTCAAACCCTGATGGAGTACTTTCACAATCATCAGTTTCGTACTTTAACAACAAATACGGAAGTGGAGTTTCACCGGATTATACCTATTCTGCTGATGCAGGTGGCCCTCCATGGTGGGCATATGTGCTTGTTCTACTGGTGATTGCTGGTGCAACAGCATTCGTTCTCTACCAACGAAGGAAGGCAGAGGCATCCAAGTCCATCGCGGAAATCTTTAGTTATACTGCTGAATTACTAGCCGCAGGCGATTCAATGCGTGAAGCTATCTTCAACTGCTATGAGAGTCTAGTTCACTTATTGATGACTCGTGGATTCCTTCGCAGGGATTTCGAGACAGTACGTGAATTCGAAATGGCAATTCGCTCAGCACTACCAAATATCTCTGAAGAGTCACTAATTTCACTTGATGCAGTATTCGAGGAAGCGCGATACAGCCGCCACGAGATGGGTGAATCTCACAAGATCAATGCTCAAGAAGCATTGACAAGAGTTGCTGCTGAAATCAATCAGATAGAAATTCCAAATCGCTGATTACCAGCGGAGGTCGAGAATGCCGCCTTCGAGGCGTGCTTCAACGGAATCCACTCCTTCGGGGAGTGGTAGCAAGCGCTCAAATGTAGAGCCTATGCGTAAGCGGAGAATACTGTGTCCAGCAATTTCTGATTGTGAGATATTGATCAGGGATGCATCTGCACCGTGAAGTGGAATTGAAAGTCCATCCGAGTGGTGTCGTCCATTGAGTTCTTCAACAATCCAAGCGAGTCTTCGCTCAGGTGCAATCTCGCCAATATGGGTCTCTGGTAACTCGCCAGCGGTTACGAGCATCATAGTATGACGGTCTCTAACTTCAGTTAAATGGTCTCCACTTATCTCAAAAGCCGCATGCAATTGTTCTGGCCGAGCATCCAGTCCATCTGACACTGATGCATGTTCAATCTCGACCTCAGACCACTCATCCATGAGAACCACTGCTTAGGTGGGGCCTCATGAACCTTTCATGCGTCGGGTATCCACTCAACCCGACTAAAGAAGCGTCGTGCGAAGCGTCCAGTAGAGTCGCTATCCGAGCTACGATTCAACTTGATGTCATGAGGGAAACAGATGAGATTACCTCTGTCTTCATTGCGTCGGTCTAGTAACAGAATAAGGGCTCTGTCACCCATTGCGCGAATCGGTCGACCCATTGCTTGGAGGATGGAATTTATTGCAGGTTGAGTATTTGCATAGCGCCATGAATTACCAGGGAATCTCGACTCCATATATTCACGAAGTGCATTTTGGAATACCGATGGTGGAGGAAAAGGGATTCCGACACAAATCACGGTATCGAGTAGACCTCCATGGTAGTCTACACCTTCGGCTAAACGACCTCCAAATACGCCGCCTAACAGAATTCTACGACCAAGTGTGCGTTGGTCTTCTAGTTCTACCAATAGGGAATCTACATCCCGCTTTCCCCATTTTCTATCTTCCAGTATCGTTTTCATACCTGGTACATACATTTCATCGAATATGGTCTTGAGTTGGTGGTACGAAGGTGCGAAGACGGCAACATTACCAGGAGTATTTTGGGCTGCAGCCATGATATGTGCTCGCATGTTATTCGTCATCTTATCACTTCTTTCGCGGTAAAGAGTAGTTACATCAGAGGCTACAACAATCGGACGTCTTTCTTTTGCAAACGGTGATTCGAGGCTTGATACAGAACGATCATGCGGCTTGATCCCAAGTAGGTCGGCATACATACCCGGAGGATGCAAAGTTCCACTCATCAAGATTGAACCGGACACCGCATCGAAAATTGGTCCTGAGACTAATCCAGGGTCCAGAAGATGGGTAAGGATTCTACCATCCCTGCCTTCGCCATCAAAAACTAAGCAAAGTGCAGGGCCATCGCCAAAACGGATTAGTGAATCGATTAGATGTGCGAGTTTGTGAGCATCGGGTTCAGTGACTTCATCTCCATCTTTGTTCAAATCGGTTTCATTTGTTGCCAATAATTCCTTGAATAATCCAAGGCGTTTGTCCTTGTCGGGATTGATTCTTGCCGATGCTCCTCCGGTAAGAGTTGCTTGTGATACGGTAGCGGCAACAGCATCGAAGCATGTATCTAACAAAGAAAATATTCTGCTTGCAGTAATTGCCAATTCTTTCTCTTTGCCCATCTCATCTAATAATGTCTTGAATAATCCGGCTAGTGATGAACGGAATTCCTTCAGCACATTCAGACTCCATTCCTTAATATCTGTAGAAAGCGCAGCATCTGGATTTCTTTCGCTAATCTTTTGCAGATTACCAAAATGCTCCTCGACCTCGAAAACTGCGTTTCTAACCATCGTTGGCGTCAACACTCTTCGCATACCCATCCTCACTCTATCTGCGAGATTGTGGGCCTCATCAACGATGAGAATCATCTCTGGTAATTTCAATTCCATGGCATTGAGTGAGGCGTTTCTTACTTCATCAATGAAGAGATGGTTGTAGTCGCATACGACGATGTCAGCCCTTCTTGCCGCAAGTCTTGCAGCCTTCCATGGGCAAGTTTGAGTCTTTACTTGTCCTTCGCGATGAGTTTTGGATAACTCCACGAGTTCATCGACATGTAGAGGGTCAGAAAGAATCCTAGTTTCCAATCCTGGTGCATTGGTGAGAAATGGTTTGCATTGCCGATTAGCTCTATGTTGTTGACAAAGCAAAGAAAACATGCTTCCCCCTGAACCGGCAAAAGGCTCGACACACATTCCAGATTGGCCTATCATATCGACAAGACTCACCTTTGATTGCGGGTGTTTCATGTTGATTCTACGTACGGTGTCAACTACGATCTTATGCTGAGATTGACGACCGGTGAGGAACATTATTGTTCGTGGCTCCGGAGATGAATTAGCCACTTCAATAGCTGCAGCCAAAGCCGCAGCGGTTTTGCCAATTCCAGTTGGGGCACAGGCGAGATGTGCTTGTTGTTTTTCCAGCGCATCAGTGCAAGCTGAAATCATCTCCATTTGCCCTTCTCGAGGGACATCATGGGCGAGCCAAGGGTGATTCTCGTCGACCATGGCATTTTACGCCGTGTCGATAGTGTATGAGGATTGGTATTGACGCGGTTGCATCGGTGTGAGTAATTTGCACCCGGGGTGTGGGGGCCCGGGTGCGTTGTGGAACCTCTCCCTAACAAGCGGGAGTGGAATCGGAGTCCCCTCGGTCTTCATCGTCCGAGGGGACGTTTGTTGGTTTGCCAGTTTGTGCCATGATAGCACGCAAGCGCAGTGCAGCGAAACCGAAGCGGCCTGACAGTGCCTCTTCGGATCGGAAGGAGGAAACCCGAGCCTTATCCAGATCGAATTCCCGTCGCATTTTCCCATCCCCTCCTAAATTGTGGCTCTCACCCTGTTGTTCACTGGTGGAACTCCTTGCGCTTGATTGTCTGTTCTCGAGCCGCTGCTACGGCCGAGTCGAGTGTGTCGTTAATTCCAGCCTCTTCCTTGATGAGGCGGATAACGTAGTCTTGTAGGCCCTGTTGAGCCGCTTGTTCAGGTGTAATACCCAGGAGTTCGTACAACTGCCCGAGTCTTTGCTTTGTTGAGCGGCCAACTGTAATCTTAATCTGGTCCATATCGGGAAGCAGTGGCTGCCCTGTTAGGAATTCACGAATGGCGCTACGGATGACGTCACTACGGTTGCGTGCCCCGTCTAGGCCGACTCTAGATTCAAGGAGAGCAAGCTCTTCTTCTGTGATTCTAATCGAAATGAGTGTGCTGGGTACGGTCATCCATCTTCCTCCGTTCAGTCTTGTCTTACAACAGCCGGTATATCAACGTATTGCAAATGACATACAATTTGTCACACAGGCGTATACAAAGGCCACTAGGGTTCTGATATTTAGGAGCCACCTAACGGCAATGCTCAAACCAAAATCCTCTGTCAAGCGAACATGGCCCTAACTGCGACCCGAGGATTGTACCTTTACATCGAGGTATTGAAGACTGCACTAGAGGATGATATCCTGACTGATGACGAGGCGGTAATTCTCAAACTCCTGGCAACTGCCTTGGGTGTATCTCCATTCGATGTAGGTGATGCAATGGATGTTGCAAAAGGGATTGACCCCTCGCCATTTAGCGATGGCGTTTCTAACTACAGCTCTCATCAAATCGGTGATGCTACTACTTACCAGACCGCTCTGGTTGCAGCTTTGGATGATGAAGTAATCAGTGAAGATGAGTGGGCAATGCTCAATGGTCTCAGAAATTTACTCGGAATTCAACCGGATCAACATGCATTGATTGAGGAAGCAATTCGTGCAATGTCCGAAGAAGATGAGGCTGGTGAGCGCCGAATCGAGCGCTTGGCTAGATTCAATACCGTCTGTCCCTATGCCTGAGCCTACCTACGGTAGGCAAGTATTGTAAAGGGCCTTTAGGTGGCCGGGACAACACCAAGTGTGTTGAATAGGTGCTGTAAATGAGCGTCATCCACGATATTTTCGAATCTGTAAAGCGAAGGGACCCCGACCAACCTGAATTTCATCAGGCTGTATGGGAAGTTCTTGAATCACTAGAGCCGGTCCTTGAGGCCCATCCTGAATATGTTGATGCAGGCATTGTCGAGCGCATCGTTGAACCCGAACGCCTAATCCATTTCAGAGTTCCGTGGGTAGATGATTCTGGTAATGTCCATACCAATCGTGGATTTAGAATCCAATTCAATGGAGCAATTGGCCCATACAAAGGTGGACTTCGATTCCACCCATCGGTAAATGCATCGATTCTCAAGTTCTTAGCTTTCGAGCAGGTCTTCAAGAACAGTCTGACCACACTTCCAATGGGTGGTGGTAAGGGCGGTTCTGATTTCGACCCAAAGGGCAAGTCCGATGGCGAAGTAATGCGCTTCTGCCAATCTTTCATGGCTGAACTATGGCGTCATATTGGCGCTGATTGCGATGTACCTGCTGGCGATATCGGCGTTGGAGGCCGAGAAATTGGCTATCTCTTTGGAATGTACAAGAAATTGCAAAACCAATTCGAGGGAGTTCTAACTGGTAAAGGGATCACTTACGGTGGTTCTCTAATCCGTCCTGAAGCAACTGGATACGGCTTAGTTTACTTCGCACGTGAGATGCTTGCAGCTCAAGGTAAGTCACTCGAGGGTGCGACTGTATCTGTTTCTGGTTCAGGAAATGTTGCACAATATGCTACCGAGAAGGTCCTAGACCTCGGTGGCAAGGTCGTCACTCTATCCGATTCTAGTGGATTTATTCATGACCCTGCTGGTATTGATCGTGAGAAACTCGCTTGGGTAAAGGAACTCAAGAATGTCCGTCGTGGCAGAATCTCAGAATATGCAGATGCATTCTCTGGCTCAGTTTACACCCCACGTGATAAATCGATAGACCACAATCCATTGTGGGCAGTCAATGTCGATGTTGCACTACCATGTGCTACACAGAATGAAGTCAATGGAGTAGATGCTGCTAATCTAGTCGCTAACGAAGTCGTTGCAGTAGCCGAGGGTGCAAACATGCCTTGTATGCCCGAAGCAGTAGAGGCATTCCAGAATTCGGGAGTACTCTTCGCACCAGGAAAGGCTAGCAATGCAGGTGGTGTTGCGACATCTGGACTTGAGATGAGCCAGAATTCACTGCGTCTCTCTTGGACTCGTGAAGAAGTAGACCAACGCCTTGATGCAATTATGGTCTCCATTCACGAACAAGCATTCTCTACCGCAAAGAAGTACGGTCGCGATGGCGACTATGTCTTTGGCGCAAACGTAGCAGGATTCCTGAAAATCGCTGATGCTATGCTTGCTCAGGGTGTCGTTTGA
>JASLKC010000017.1 GCA_030747785.1 Candidatus Poseidoniaceae archaeon
ATGTAGGATTGAACTTGTTCAAGTGTCCATCCTGGGAATCTACTCAGATCTGGGCCGGTTGCCTCTTCCTGTGCAGAACCATCCAGTATTGGCATTTGCGTTGCATCAATTTCTGGAATATTGAAATCCTTCACAGGTCCAGAAAACTCATCCATCATGTCACCATCCTTTTTCTTGAGTAGTAGAATTACTGCGGCCCCAATAAAGACAATGCTTGAAGCGATAATTAACCAAGTCATGAAAGCGATTCCACTGGAATCTTCGCCTTCCTCACTATCAATAATCGATTTATCCTTATTCTGTTGAGCAGTACATCCTTCGATATCAGTTGCTGCTTCAGCAGGTGTATCTGGGCAATTATCTAGAGAATCGATAACACCATCTTCATCAGAGTCACTGACTGTAGCATTATCACCGGTTCCATTTCCAGTCGTATTGTCAATTGGAGTTGAGGTATCGACATTTTCGAGGTCACATCCAATAATTTCCCAATCATCTGTACCATCTCCATCGGCATCTGCGAGGGTGAGAGCATCGTGTGAGCTGATATTTACCTCAGTAGTTGCCCAGAGTATTTCATTTGCATCGTGAATACAATCCCCGTCAGTGTCGTTACTATTTGGGTTGGATAAGTATGAGAATTCAACACTATTTACTAAGCCATCTTCATCACCGTCAAGGAGTTCATCTCCACCTTTTGAGCGCTGGAATCCATTTTCGACTTCCCACTTATCAGGTAGTCCGTCGAGGTCGGTATCGGTGATATCGTCGAGACGATTCCAATCCTCCCACCAGGATGCTTCGTAAATTTCTGTGATTGCGGTAGAGTGGAGAATTAAGCCCATCTCTCTATTTTGGAGGATTGAATTATCGCCCCAATTTATCGAAGAGATAAGTACGCTTTCTCCATCTACAATTACCCCCTTATTGTGTAATTTTGTAACGGTCTCATTTTCGCTCATTAGAATCGCTTCAATATCCCCGGTCCAGTCTTCGTTAAGTTCGTTAACAGCCTCACGAATCTCTGAGTTATCATTGGCATAGTGCTGATTGATAATTAGGCGAATACGAACTCCTCTGTCTGCTGCATCTTGCAGTGCATCAGTCAAGGGATTTTGACCCCATCCCCAATACCAATCCATTTCGAAAGATTGCAACGAGAGAAGAATCTCTTCGTCAGCAGAGTCAATCAATCCAGTTAGGCCTTGTATACAATCGTCTGGACAAGTCAATAATTCACCACTAACCGGGCCGTTTACAGCAACTCCAGCATCTATTGGGCCAATCCATGAGGTTGGAGGGTCATAGGAGCCTGAAACCGGTTGGGAAACCGTAGTGTCTTCGACATGCAGTTGTGATGGGTCTTCATCGAATGCCATTCGCTCGAGTACGATGGTAGCGAGATCTATGCTATCAACAATTACTCCCCAGTCTCTATTTCCTGTTCCATCGGACGGTAAGGAAGCCTCTTTCCAGTTTCCAGAGCCTATCCACACGCTGCTATCGTCTCTAACGGCAACCTTGGAATGAATGAACGCGTATGGAGAGTTGTAAGATGAGGAAAACTGCAAGACTTCAGCCCCAGCCTGTTCTAATTCCCACATCATCCCGATGCTTTGGGCAACGTCGTAAGTCCCCCACCACTCTTCTGGTTCATGTACGACTACAGTAACTTCCACACCCGCAGTTTCCGCATCGATTAGTGCTTGGACAAGATTTGGATGATGGATTTGATAGACATGGACGTGGATAGTTTCCTGCGCACCTGCAATCCAAGAAAGTACAGGCTCCAATCCATTTTCCGGACTGATGAGCGCAGTGACATCTGTATTGTCAGAGAACGTGTTTGAGCTACAGAAATGACTCGCTCCGGCTGTCGACCAACGCATTTGCCAATCAGTTGCTGTATCGGTATCGGGCATTACTCCACAACCATCTCCTCTCAAGTATAGAATACGGTCGATGGCAGCAACTGGTTCGGCGATGGCAACACCACTCCAGCCTTCGACTGAAGTTGGTCCATTGCCGTAAACGAATGAATCTGCAACAGTACCATCTGGGGCTACAAGACTAATTGTTGCTCCAGAATTTGGTAGCCATATCGGGTAGTCCATTACATCGTCTGCATCGAGTACAATAGTATCTCCCATGCCTTTTACACCAGAAGCATCAGGACTGATAATTACCGATTCACCGGGGGCTATCATAACAGAGGTAAATGTTCCATTAAAGGATGTACCTCCAGTTTGTTGCTTCTGAATTTGCCATCCATCAAGTTTAGCAGTAAGAGTGCCGATGTTTGAAATTTCGAAGAATTCGTCATTATCTGTTTGACTCTTTTCCTCGAACATAAATCTGCTAAACACTAGGTCCTCAGGGCCTGCGAAGGAGGAGGCATCGGGCTCTGGTTGTCCCGGTGTTGGCCAAGGCAGAGTCTCACCAGAGTGGTCCATCGTAATACAATCAGTAGTAGTTGTCCAACTAACGGAATCAACGGTATTGCCGTCTGGATCTTCTAGAGTGAATGAACCTCCAAGTCCACTGATGAACCACATTGGTAATGTGATTACGGCTCTTTGGTCTGGTGCGACCATTGTTGAGGATGCATTCCACAGTCTATCTGTGCGAACATGGAATAGGTCGCCATCATCCGACTCCAATCTCCAAGCAGATAGGTCGATTACCTCATTCCCATCATTGAGTAATTCAATCCAATCATGGTCAGGAGTTACGGAGCCATCTGAACAATGTGCTAGAACTTCAGTAACTGAAACTGTAGTTTGACCTGAGTAAGGTGAGGTTTGGGGGTTAGGCATGCCTGGTGTAGGCCAAGGTGCTTGACTCCAAACATCAAACCAATTCCAAATGCTTTCACCCTCTGTACTTTGGTCATATGTCACCGAGGAGATAAGTTGGTTTGTGTGGTCGCGAAGTTCGATAGTATCGGGATTTGTGTTTCTCAAATAGAACCCTTGACTTCCATTGATTGCAACAAGTGCGATTTCTCCTGGGTTGAGCATGGTATCGGTTCGAAGAGGTAATTCATTCACATCAATCGTGAAAGAGCGAGGCCCAGCAGTCAATTCCCAATTGGCTAGGTCCACGCTGATATTACCTGTATTTTTCAGCTCCACCCATTCTCCACCAGGCCAATTAGCAGAGTCATTACCAGCAGCATCAGGCATTATTTCGTTGATTGAAACATCGCCCGTTACAGTCGTAGAACCCGGTTCTGGTTGTCCAGGTGTTGGCCAAGTGGACGGTGTCCAAGGGTCGGTAGGTTGAGTTGCGGCAATTAGTGATACATTCTCTCCGTGGTCGTTATTCCACCATGAACTACTAACTACGGTTCCGAATTGGTCTAACAACATGAGATGGTTGTAGTCATTCCAAAGTTCCGTACCTTGGGTGAATTGTACTAAACGACGACCATCAGGAGCGATTGCAGTTGCAGGTTGGCTATTATTGAACACAAGAGATAGGGCGTCGAGTTGCGTGATATTGCCCATGCCATCCATTATCATCCAACCTTGAAGGTCGAGGTTAGCTGGTCCAGTATTATGCAGTTCAATCCATTCGCCATCGGGGAATGGTGCTCCATCGATTGTTGCGTTTGGAAGAACTTCAGAAATTTGAATTGGCGAAGAGCCATTGACAATCATGTCCCAAGGCACTGGGTTTTCTGACTCAGGTGTTGGGAATGCTGCGGGTGCCCAATTTCCACTTGGATGGTGTATAAGAGAAAAACCAGGGTAGGTAACTGTCCAACTGATAGTTTGGGCAGTAGTTCCATTTGGCCATTTCAAGTTAAGAGTCTCTTGTCCATTATTGAGGATGCCCCATTCTACAGAGCCATTTATTGCAATAATTCTGTTTTCATTGGGTCCAATATCCATTGACGACCCAATCAGGTGTGTGGAATTCATCGACAGGGTATTTCCATAGGCATCGCTGATACTCCATCCTGTGAGATCAATCGTATTTTGACCGGTATTCAGTAATTCAATCCACTCGCCTCCGGGCCAACTGGCATTATCTGCACTTGGCCAAGGATTAGCCATCACTTCATTGAATACCAAATCTGCAGCAACTGGAGCGGTTACTGCACTATTTGCAGAACCCGGTGTAGGTTGGTTTGTTGAAATCCAATCTGCAGTTGGGTTTGTAGAATCCTCTTCGAGACTAACGCCACCAGATGATGCACTCCAAGATGCTTGGTCGACGCGGGTCCCCGAAGAATCCAGAAGGTCGACATATCCGCCGGTATTGGTCATGTAGAAATTAGCGGAACCATTTCGTGCAACAACAAGATAGTCGCCGGGTTGAATAGTCCATGTAGATGAATTTCCGGCCTCATATCCTACGATAGAATCAGCGTTAGCAGCCAGGACCTTTGAGGCTTGATTTTCTATTTCCCAGTTGAGAATATCGACTGCAGTCGAGCCTTTATTGTATAATTCAATCCACTCGCCCCCGGGCCAACTGGCATTATCATAGCCATTTGGGTCCGGAATTAATTCGTTTAGGCAAATGTCGGATGAACAAGAGATTGAGCGTCCATTTGTTGCCGCACCAACGTCTACAACTTGAGTCATTGGAGCGAGAATCATTATGGCAATCAGAATGAATGGACGGAGGTTCATGGTACTCACCGGGCATTAACCACAAAGCGCTGAGCCTTGATGCTTACGCATCAATCATAGGAATCCGAAAGCATCGAATGTCTGTGCAAATGTGTAAATCATAATTGGTACGATGATAATACCCATCCCGTGCGACCTTCTTATTCCAATTCGTGGAGGGATTAATCCCATAATTGTGCCAATGATCAGAACGCCTATTCCAACCCATCCAGTAGATAGCCAAACCAATGTTGTCACGAAGATGATTACTCCTAATACCATCGATTGTAGTGGTACAGCCTCATGAAGTCGCAGAATTCCTTTTCCTACATGGCGCATCAATGGTACAGCGATTAGTCCTGCTGCGATTGTCAAGGCCAAAAGGCGAATGAAATCAGTAGTTGGGTGAAGACCACTCCAAGTATCAACCGGGTACATTTGCTTCAATGCGAGTGTCGCTCCAGAACGCGAGCGTCCAATGATGTATAGGAAACCAAGTACCATCACAGTAACTGCAGTATTAGTGGCTGATAACAAGGCAATAATTTCGAGGTCTTGCTTTTTGTGAGGACTCTCACCCTCACCCGCCGCCTCAGCTCTTGCTAGAGCAAGTAACTCTTCGTCAGTCATTTGAGTGAGTTGTCTTGTTTCCCAATCAAGACCGACACCTTCTTTCCCCTGCATTTTAGCAGCAACGTTTCGTCCACCCATTACTAGCACGGTAGCCTGGGCAGCGGTCATTCCAGGTAGTACTCCCATAGCCGCTCCAGCACATGAAGAAAGGAAACAAGGTATCATCAGCGGACCAGTTGGAGGTAATTCCCAATCCTCTTTTTGTGGAGGGATCTCCGAGGTGGTGGCATAGATATCTAATAAATTTGCAATTCCGAATAAGCCGGCTAATGCTGGCAAGAGTAGACCAGCACCGGGCATATCAACTGGCGATCTTGCAGGGAGATTGAATACTCCCCATCCATATAATCCCGAAAGTAGGAAGAAGGCTGTAGCAGCAATATATCCAGCAAACTTAGAATCTCTTCCTAGTTTTCCACCAGAAACCGTCTGTACCCATTTGGGGAAATCAAGACGGGTTGTTTCTGTTGCCAATAGCAGCACTGAGATACTTAGTAGAACGAAAGGGAGCGCACTAGTCAAATTATTATATAGCCCGAGTTCAGGCCCAAATACAATCCTTGCTACGATAATTAATGGCAGTGACAAGAATAGTCCAAGTTGACTCCCCCTTGCTGAATAAGCAACACCCTTGGGGGCATTTCCTGATAATAGCATTCTATGGCCGGGTAAAAGTGCTAGAGCAGTATCTGCTCCTGGAGCTCCAATCAATGCCGAGGGAATATAATTCAAGAATGTGTGAACAACTCCAGTCGCTACAATAATTCCCGCTGCTGCAGACAAGGGTATGCCAATTGCTAACATCGCAGGGGATACTCCAAGCAGAATAAGTGCAACATTGTTGACGTGAAAACCAGGGATTAGACCAGTAAGTGAACCGATGCATACGCCAATGAATAACGCGGCTAACATCCACCCCACTTCAAGCCAGAACCCTTCCATATTTATCCCACCTAAAAATCTTCAGCGTCATCAGCAATTCCGTTACCATCTTCGTCGGTAACATCTGCTTCATCTAGGACATAGTGGTGGGCAAGAGTGACATCATCGGCAACCTCTATCAGGCGTCCAGTCCACTTTAGTGTCATTTCTTCATGGTATTCATTCAAACCAATTGAATCTTCAGTTACATTTATTCTTATTTTTTCAATTCCACCCTCTTTTTGTAAGTAAGTCAATCCATCAATAGTAACCAAGTTGCCAGTAATTTCAGTTATTTTATTTAGATCCCAAAATTCAGGGGCCCCTTTTGACAAATCATACGGCTGTGCAGATGGAGGTTCACCTATAATTTCTAAAGAACTTATGTCCAATTGGAATTCCGAACTTTTAGGCTCCCATTTGACAGTGACATTTACAATAATTTCTTGCCCATCTTCTAGCCAACCAGTGTGCATCCCCAGTGGCACAAATGCATCCATTTTGGAAATAAGATTACCTGGATCATTGGCACTGTAAATTGCGTTGGCGATAGAAATTTTTGTGCCTTCTTCTTTACTCATTTCTACCGAACCCGATACATAAGCAGTAAGCTGCAAAAGGTTAAAATTCGAGATGTCAACTAAAGTTTGTTCTGGATTACTAGCTAATTGTAGCAACAAAGTTGAAGTCGGAATTGGTTGTGAAATAGTATCTATACACCAACTTGAGTGACTTTGTGACCATATCAATCGACCTCCATAAGCCACTTCACTACCTTCAAATGAAGATATATTACCACTATTCAGCAAACACGCCTTAAGGTCACCACCAGGTTCAGTTATTTTATCACCAGAAATTATGCCTGCTAATATCACATATTGATCTTCACTGTAGGACCATGTCTGATAATTAGCCCAGACAATAGTCGATGGTTCGGGTATATGGTTTCTGTCAATCCTAATTTCAGGCCCTTGAGTGTGAATCGACCATCGAAGTTCACGCTGCTCATATTGTACGACCGCCGTAACTTCTACCTTTTGTCCAGCTTCAAGCCACTGGCCTGGTGCAGAATTAATCACCATTCGCATTTGGTGTTCACTATTACTGTACACAGGATGGTCACCCAGATATAGTGCCATAAATGTGGAATCTGGTTTAACCGATTTAGATAAATATCCTGTGATTGTAAAGGTTTTACCCAAAAAGTCACTAGGGTTTGCAGCAATAGTTGAAATCCCAATCACGGGAGTTTCTGGGATATCAGACTTTTCCCAGGAAAGAGCACCTCCACCTAATGCTTGTAGCCAGATCCTCCCTTCATATTCAATTACATCGCCCGTGGCAGTAACTTGAGTTCCAAGCATAGGGACGTCGCCATATCGATACCAACGTAGTTCAGCAACGCCAGTATCATCCTCAATAATTATGTCAATACGATTGTCACCCGAAGAATATGGGTCCTCAACCCATGAAATAACAATCCCTTCTACAGTAACAACTTCGCGATTATGTTCTATTAGGTCTTCAATATTAACGAGTTCTGGTTCCCTTACCATTGCATAAGCATTCATCGCAGCAACAAGTAAGACCGACAGTGCGAACATTACCCATAGACGCTGTCCTCTCAGTTCAGGACTATCATCGAGTAATCGGTCAATAATTCCAGAAATCCCTCCATTTTTGACTTCAGATTTGTGCACTGCAACATACTCACTGTGCCCGATTCGTCCATCTAAATTGGCATCATATGTCTCGAATACTGAATCCAAATTATATCGGTTTCCTTCGGATACCAAGACGTCGATTTCATCATTTATAGAGCCACTATCATCTGAAGGTGCCTTCTCGCTCATATCCGGTCCAGAGCCTTCAGTTCAATATCACTTGTGTAGGGAAAGGGCTTGATATGATGGGGCCCGAACCTCGTTCCATGCGAGACCGTGTAATACGTGATGAAATCCATCGCGACATCCTGGTCCCTGCTCATATTGCACGATTAATCGACACCCGTGAATTCCAACGACTGCGTAACATTCAGCAGCTCGCAACTTGCCATTATGTCTTTCCCGCAGCAACCCATAATCGCTTCGCACACAGTCTTGGCGCGTACCATCTGGCCACAGTGCTTTGCAATCATTTGAGTGATGTTCAGCCGGGAATTATTTCTGCGGAGGATGCTGAATTAGTATCCATTGCCGCATTATTACACGATATTGGTCATCCACCCTTTTCTCATCTCTTAGAGAGTCCGAAGGTATTCGCAACATTCCATAGCCATGAAAAGTGGGGCCAGATGATGCTTGAGTCTGATGAAACCGAGATCGGTTCTGCTCTGCGTGAGGTTCTTGGAACCGCAAGAACACAACGCTTATTCGCACTTTTTGATGGTGCTTCTGAGTGCAATGGTGAAGTGATTGCACCTTTCCTAAAGGAGATAGTTTCCAGTCAACTAGATGTTGACAGAATGGATTACATGATACGAGACCAAGCAAATACCGGTGCTCAAATCGGTGGTTTCGATAGTGCTAGAGTAATCCGGGCATTACGTGTAGATGAGAAGGGTCATCTTTTCGCAAAGCAATGGGGATTACCTGCTATCGAAGCATACCTCGTTACTCGTTACCATATGTATAACCAAGTCTATTTCCATAAGGTGAATCAACTTACTCAAGAGTATTTGGTAAGAGTTTTATCACGTGCGAGAGTACTAGCAGAGAATGGTTCGCTAACTCTCAGCAATTCACTTTCATCAATGCTAACCTCTGCCGAACTAACCGTCAAGGAATATGCTCGCTTGACAGATGCTGACATCAATAGCGCCTTGCTCGACTGGGCAGATCACGATGATGCAGTTCTCGCTGGGTATGCGCGAAGATTGGTTTCCCGACGTGACTATCACAAGAGTATTCGAATTGGAGAATTATCTACAAAAATGATGGATGTGGTTATTCCCCGAATTTTGCCAATCCTCGAAGAGGCCGGGTATGGTGAGTCGGACATAATCACCGCTTCGATTCGCAAAAAGGGATACATGCCCTATGCGCAGGGAATAAAGTTGGAAGATGGCCGAGATGTCGTTGAACATTCACCATTGATCCAGAGTTTGGTACAACAGTCAGTACATGCTTTGATATTCATTCCAGAAGATGTTAGAGACCATTGTGAGCAGGTTGCAAGGGAAGTAATCAAACCATCACAATCAAGTCTTGCATCCTTCTGAGAGTGTTTGCTACGGACCAGTAGCTTAGTTGGTTAGAGCACCTGGCTCATAACCAGGCGGTCGCGGGTTCAAATCCCCCCTGGTCCACCTTTTATTGCAATAATTGACGCCGTTTTTATCGGTCCAAAATTGTGCGAATCCTCGCTTCCGAGCGGGTCCGGGTTATCGCCTTCGACGAAAAGGCGCTCATTCTCGATTGAAGTAACACGTTTGAGGCAAGTAACTTCTGATTTCAACGGATGCTGGAATACTACAATATCACCAACAGCAACAATCTGTTCAGAGAATTCTTGGAATTCGACAATGTCCCCATCCTTTAGAGATGGCCACATTGAGTCACCCTTGACAACAACCTTCACGATGCGCGAATCCATGTGATATCACGGCCTTTCGCACCCCAGAATACTCCATGGATTTCTTCGATTGCGTCCATTAATTCCTGTGCGTGAACCTCACTGACTTCGACCTTACATGCCGAACACAACTTTGCTGCCTTCCAGAACATGTCGTGTAGTCCAGGGTTGGATTCAAGGTGTTGTGGCTTGAAGAAATCTGTCCAAAGAACAAGCAACTCATCCTTGCATTTCTGTGCTTCTTCTTCTTTGATTGCAGCATAACGGCTCATCGTGTTTAGATATGCAGCCATAGCGTGTCCGTCATCGTTCGATGGGCATTCTAGGCCGAGCATTTTCTTAGTCATGGATTGAACCGCTTCTCCAGCGATTCTTGCGCTTGCAGGATCATATACCCCACATGGTCCATCACAATGTGCCTCTGCTTCAATAATTCTCTTATCTTCGCTCATGAATAACTCTCCAATAATCATTCGATGAGGTCCCGGTTCATGAAGGTGCGCTTTGATGGTGAAATGGTTGTGCTGAGCCCCGGATGAATGCCGTACTGTTCACCTTTTTGTCAAGGCAAGGTCCCACAATAGTTATGAGGGACGCGAAGGTGGAGTGTGTCATAGGTGTAACCATGAAGGCATTCCGACGCTCTCTCTTCCTTCTTGCAATCTACTTGGCGAGTGTACTTGTCATAGCAAATCCAGCTGCGGCACAAGTATCAGTGCCAGCGGTTGACTTACAGTGTATTTCCCCTAACCCTAGTGGTGCTGTAGAGGTTCCGGTTTATCCAGGTGCTTCACTAACTGGATATGCAAACTGTAAGGTTTCAAATCCTAACTCCTATGTTGAGCGTATCGAGATTCAGGTAAGTGCTGACGGCCTTGTTGTTGCAGCGCCCGGTACCATTACAGTTGGACCTAATGGAGAATCGGAATTCCAGGTCACAGTTGGTGCAGATCAGCGTATGACAATGGGTAAGCGTAACCTCATGGTCAACGCTCGTGTGGTCGAGGCAAATGGCGCACCACCACCAAATATCGCAGAATCTCAGACTTCGATGATTATCTCTATTCTTCAATTTAGCCGACTACAGGTTGAGGCAACCGAGCCTTTCCTTCAGTTGAACCCTAAGACGGACCACAACTTCGAGTTCAAAGTTTACAATCAAGGTAACTGGGCTGACAAGTTCAAGGTTGGCGTAACGGTAGAATCCCGTGACAAACTCGAGTTAGCCGGCTTCCAATTATCGATGCCTGCAGTTGCAGTTGAGATTGAGGGAATGGCAGCACCAATGAAGGTCCGTGTCATGACACGTACTCCAAAGAACCAGGGATGGACTGACGAGTATTACACTCTTGAATTCCAAGCTGAGTCCGAGTTCTCATGCAGATACGAAACAACTGGATGCAATTCAATGACACAGATGATCACCATCTACGTCCGTGGAGTTTACCTCCCAGGCTTTGAATTGATTCCAACCCTCTCAATGGTTGCGCTAGCAGCCGCAGTCCTCGCCCGTCGTGGCGAAGATGAGGAAGGCGAGTGGCGTGAAGCCGCTCCCGGAATCTAGTGAGTACCATTACAATCCCTACGGGATTGACCCTATTCGGGGTTGGGTTGATAACTTACGGATGGTTGTAACTAATTGCGTAAAGCGGAGTTGAATGAAATGAGTGGACTTCTCGACAAGGCAACAGGGTATTCAGATTCCGTACATCAGGGTGATAATGTTGACAAGAAAGTTGTCAATGATCCCGATGCAATAATTCAGGCATATGAGAAAGGCAAGAATACTGTTGATGCAGTAGTGGAAGCCGTTGATGCAACCTTCGTAGACGAGGTGGCAATGGTCGTCAAAGACTCAGGACGGCCAGATAATAATGCATTATTCAATATCCTTGGTGCAGTTTCACTACTCATCATATTGGGAGTTGTTTTCTACAACAAATATGTTGATTGGCTAATTTTTGGTCCAGCAATAGCAGCGAGTTGGGCATTATACAATGGAGCGTATTTGATAGTGAGACGAATTGACTATGTCAAACTAGGTACTACAGCAGTTGCATGGTTGGTTATTGCAGGAGTCATCACAAGTGCATCATTCATGATAGGTTCTTCTTCTGGAGTCAAAATTGCCAGCATAGAGTTTGAAGATGATGCAAATAATTTGCGAATCACAATGTTCGGTTCATCGGGTGCAGATTTCGATATCTCGGTGACAAATGGTGGAACAGTTCTTTGTTCGGATTCTGCTTCTATCGGAATAGACCGAGTGACTGTAAGTTTGGCAGTTGAGGATTGCTGGGCAGGTAATGCGTATGACCATAATGGCGCAGAGGTATTGGATTACATCGTCAATGTCAATGACGGCGAGAATACCGATACTTACACAATTCCTGCCCGTTATATGTCTAGAGAGGCTACTGCCGGTCTAGTGAAGGTAACTGAGATTACCACTTCTGAAACTGGAAGCGGTTCTTCATACAATGAATATGACGGCATCCAGGTTGATGCAGCAATTGGAATTGGCGACCAAAGTCAAGCATATTCCTTCTCCAATGGATACTTTTCGGGTATCGATCCCTGGTGGATTGAGGCTGATTGGAGTGCTACAATTACCGTAATTTATGGTGGAAGTACTGTGTACACATTCAATGTGCTTAATTCTGAGGAAGGAACAGTCGCAGGTTCAGGCGATTTCCACTCTGGTTGGGTTTATGTCAAGTCCAATTCAGGCGGCATGCTAGACCGCGACCATTTCTATGATGATGATGGCTGCTATACCTTCGAAGTTAGCATTACTAGTGATGTTAGTGGACAAACAGTCGTTGACAGTAGGTCGCAAATTGAATTCTTCTGGAGTGATAACGAGGCTGACGAAGATACTTCTAACGACCAACCGGCTGAAGCTTGCTGATTGTTGTTACGCAACGTCAATAACTATCTCCACTACGATTAGGCACTTCGGATTGCATACCCCGATCAATCTCCTTCAAGTCTGAAGGAATTGTCATCATTCAGTAGTATCTTCATCTCCAGCAGACTCAATTTCTACTTCTTCATCATAGTCTTTTGATTCAGATTCTGAACTTGAGAACATGCCTAGTCTAGATGCTGCAAATAATACAATACCTATTCCGATTGCGATTGCAATTGGGATGACGAGGTTGGCCCCTGAATCTTCTTCCTCTTCCCAGGTGACTATTCCTGAGGATACGCTAGTTGTGCTCCCAACGGTATCGTCTTCAAATTCAGAAGGAATAATGAGGTTGCAATCAAGGGTTTTCTCTCCTTCAGTATAGGTGTCCCAATTGATTGGAACCTCTACAGTTTCACCAGATTGGACAGGAATCGATTGAGTCATTCCTATGTTCGCATCTTCTCCACCAGTGAAACACTCAATCATGACATTTGCATCTGCTGCACCATCATTTGAGAGGGTTACCATCATTCCTAGTCGCCTGTTAACAGTGCCTTCATCGGCGGATTCTACTATGCTGTCTAGGGTGACATGCGGTAAGTCCATGACAACGGTAAATGATGGTGTCATTGGAAGTGGATCTACGGTCTTGGTCCATGTTCCCCAGATAGTTTCAAGGGTAAAAGTTGCAGATGCATCCTCCTCATGTAACTCGCCGGCACCATCTTGCCAGCGTACCATTCGGTTGTGCTCATTCGTGGTCATTACCACAACATTGTCACCACATGTCGGTGCGGTTAACCCATCGGCACAGTCCACTAATTGTCCAGGTGAATTACTATTGTATCCGAGAGAAATCGGCGTTACTACTACTCCACTATTTGGAACGATAACCTCTCTCTTGGTGAGGACATTTACCCAGTTGTCAATATTGCCACCTGTGCCTGTAGAATTAGTCCAAGTCACTCCAGCATCATCCCAGACTATGATGTCTTCATCGGTTAGAGAGCCGGTTAATGTGGAATCTGTTACTGTTATCGAGCCAGTAACATCGATAGGTCCTGTTCCGCCCATTGTTGCTCCGTTGAGTTCGCAACTGCCAGCGCAGTTAATTCCTACACCAGAAAGTTCTCCAGAAACGATTAAGCTACCTTGTACATCGATTGTCCAAGCATGGTCGGTGTATTCGGTGACTACAGCATGGCCTGTTCCATTAATCTCCTCAGGACTTCTAACTACAGGAGTTCCTGAGTCAGGTACGAGTTGAACATCATCGACCGAATTGATTTGGAATGCGGTACCGTTGATTTGTACAGTGAGATTTACTCCATCAAGCGAACCGCTCCAATCATATTGAGTTCCGCTGAATACCTCTTCTACACCATCGTTAACCGAGATTGAAATATTCACAACGACTTCATCGTGGAATGTTATTCGCATAGTTCCAGATGGCCCTAAGTCGCCAGTTGGTACAATTAGAGTAGCAGTGGTATCGAGTGCTAGACGAGTTGGGGCTTCCGATAATGCACTTCCACTTACGATAAGGGTTGAACCTTCTTCGACTGTGATGGTAGCATCATCTTCGACAGTATAATCGCCGGAGATTGTGAGGGTGCTATTCTCTTCGACTAATGTATCGCCACCAATGGAACCATTGGTATCCCAGTCGTCATCACTTGTGATGGTCATACCACCTTCAGCAGATACGATTGGCAGGCTACACAGTATGATGAGGCACATCAAAATGGCTCGGCGCATGACTCACGCTAATCGTATTAGGCTCATCAATGCACCCCTAAGGGGTGCATCAGTATGGCACGTCTTTCCACCCAATTTTGTAACCGATTAGGTTGAAACTACGGTGCAGAATGGGAGTGATTACGATTAAGAGAATTATTGGGAGTAGAAGTTCCCTATCTCCATGTGCAGAACCTGTTAGGAAAATTTGTCCAAACGCAAATACTGAAATTGCGAAGGGTAAGGTGTCGAGTAACGGTGCTTTGCTAGAAACATCACCCTCTCTCTTCATTCCTTTTCGGCGTTTGAAGTATGATCCAGTTGAATCTCCTACTAGGCTAGTGAGTCCGAGGAATGTACCTACAAGGAATGCATTTGCGGCCCATCCAGTTGCCCCACTTGTAGGTGAGATAAAGACCCAATTTTCTGGGACGTGAGTCATCAGTAAGCATAGTAATCCACTGGTGAGCGAACCGCCGATTAGACCATTCCAAGTTTTGCCATCTCCAAGGAGGCGGTTTCCATCGCTATGCACCCTACCTCCATCGATTGGCCAAGGGCCATATCCGGTCTTAGGAAGCCACTTTCCCCACATCATTGCGAATGTGTTTACGAGGAATCCCGGGAGGTAAATCCAGAGAGTGAATAGGGCTAATTCGAATGTATTGAACTCCGCCATGTATTACCGTCATAGCACCAACCCCTTGAACTCAGTGGCGACAAACCCTCCACGATGGCCTTATGTGCCGGGCACTAAAGCAGACAACATGGCGCAGATGAGTGTCCTCGTCGTCGGCGGAGGAGGCAGGGAGCATGCGCTTTGTCTTGGCCTTGACCGAAGCGATAGCATCGGTGAAATTCACTGCGCCCCGGGTAATGCAGGGACTGCTGAGATTGCGACAAATCATGCCTTTAGCGAGGTTGCAGATCTCATTCATCTCGCATTTCAACTCGATGTTGATTTTGTCGTTGCCGGGCCCGAAGTTCCACTTTGTGAAGGGTTAGCAGACCAATTAGCCAATATGGATATCCCCTGTTTTGGTCCTGTCGCAGCACTCGCTCGTCTAGAGGGTAGCAAGTTGCATGCAAAGCAAGTAATGCAGGCAAATGGAGTTCCAACTGCAGCCTTTCATCTTCTCGATTCCAATAGTGATATCGATGCTGCTCTCGATGACTTTTCTGGCAATCCTTGGGTTGTCAAAAGAGATGTTCTCGCTGGTGGAAAAGGTGTTGTCGTAACCGAAGACCGTGCTGAGGCTAAAGAATTCATTCTCGATTCTATTGCAAGTGACGGGCAAGTTGTACTCGAGGATTTTCTCCCTGGCGAAGAAGCAAGTATGCTGGTAGTTATGGATGAAAGTGGATATGTTTGTCTGCCGGCTAGTCAAGATCACAAGCGTGAATTTGAAGGCGACAAGGGTCGAAATACCGGTGGTATGGGAGCATATGCGCCAGCTCCAGTTTACACTGATGAGGTTCGCTCCAAGACAATTGAACGTATCGTAGAACCGATGCACCAAGACCTTGCGAGCAGGCGTAAACCCTACCGTGGCGTCCTCTATGTTGGTTTGATGATTGACGCAGCAGGCGACCCATATGTGGTTGAATTTAATGTTAGATTCGGCGACCCGGAATGCCAAATCACAATACCATTAATCGCGAGTGACCTCGGCCAAATGCTACATGCAGCAGCTAGTGGAAATTTGGCCGAGCAAGATGTGACTTTCCACGACAAGCATGCACTAACCGTTGTCCTTGCTGCTGAAAATTATCCAGGGTCTGTCGAGAAGGGTAGAGCCATCAATAATCTTCCCAGCGCAAGTCATGATTCATGGGTAAATCATGCTGGTACAGCACATGCTAATGACCAACTTGTGAGCAATGGAGGCAGGGTACTTTCGTGTACAGGAATTGGTAGTAATCTCAGTGAGGCTGCTGCTAAGGCATACGCTTTGATCGAGAAAATCGAACTCTCTGGCTCACACTATCGACAGGACATAGGCCATCGTGCATTATGAGGTATATTTCCACTGCACCGTTTCAGTGACCCGTTTTCGGGGGGCTCCTCTGCAATTCCACCCTACGGGTGGTGGGGAGGAGTTAAAAGAGGGTCTAAGGTGGCCGAGACGCTCCAGCCTTACGGCTGCACTTTGACAACAGAGGGAGAAAAAAATGTCGAACAATAATGGCAACCAAAACGGCGTGCCGAATGGAATGCTCGGGTGGCTAATTGCCCCCCTTGCAGTTCTAGTCGCAATCGCCGCAAACCTGATTGGTGACTTCGGTCTCAATTTGGATCTCGATGGAATGACACCGTTCGTAGCAATTATCGTCGCTGCGATCCTAGGAACTGCACCACGCACAATTCGTGAGAAAGCAGACATCGCATTGCCAACACAGTACATCTCCCTCCTCGTGCTAATCGTTGCAATCGTCGCTTCAGAAGGTGCTGCAATGCTATCCGGGTCTAATCTGGTTGGCTTGTTATTCTTCATCACGATGTTTGCAGGACACATTCTCGATACCCGTGGCCGACACGAGTGGAATACCGTGATGATTTTCACAATGGTAGGAATTCTGTTTGCACTTATCGCCGCAGGAGATTATGCCTCCACAGGCGCCACATACATCCTTGAAGGACAAGAAATCGAGCGAACTTCCGCTTGGCAGGAAGCAATCGGCTTCGTATTCTTCAACATGCTAACGCTCATGATTGTACTCGGTTTCCTAGCCGCAGTTCTAACCCGTGGAGTACTTACTCCTGAGAGTGAAGATGGATGGTTTGGATACATTTCTTCATTTGATGGATACTACAACAAGAAGACATTGCCTTTGCAACTCGCACTCTTGGTGTGGGCGGCATCGCATGCTGCAGTGCTGTGGTACTTCTTCGGTTCTGGAGATTTGAATATTCTCGCAATCTATACCGATGAAGCTTATACAGGATATGTTGGTTATTGGCCAGCATTGTTAACCGGTGTATTTGCACTCATGGTTTCGTGGATGTGTGCTGAGCGTTGGTACACACGTGCAATGTTCCTTGCATCGATGTGGATACTTTACCTCGTCTCCTCGTTATACGAGCAAGGACATTGGGCAAATGACAACTTCGAAGGTAGTTGGGCTGTATGGATATGGTTCGGAATCACCTTTGCAATTGGAGTGGTAATCTACTGGTTCAGTACTCATGATAGTTACGGCGGATGGATGATTCGCGAACTACACGAGCCAAGTGCGGCACGTGTATTCTGGTCCAATCACTGGGCAGGAATCATGACCTTCGCTGCCTTCTTGACTGCACTTGCAATCAGGATTCAGTGGTATGCAGTTCCATCGATGAACTCCTATGGACTCGACTCCTGGGATATGACCGGTGGTTCTGACCCGTGGTACATGAAGCGAGTTGTTGACTACATCATTGCAGAAAATGCACATCTTGTTTTCGATGCTGATCGTAATTATCCAGTAGGAGGTATCAATCCGCGTCCACCACTCTTTACTTGGTCGATTGCAATTCTTGGAATGATTATTGCCCCATTGGCTAACATCAGTACTGAAGAAGCGGTCTGGTGGTCCATCCTTGCACTTCCTGCAATCTATGGCGCACTAACCATCTTCCCAATGGCTGCAATGGCACGTGATAACTTCGGCAAGGGTGCTGGAGTAATCGCTGCTTGGTTGATTGCATTCATGCCAACACATGTACAGAAGAGTACCTGGGGAATGGCAGATCACGATTCATTCGTAATGCTGTTCATGGTAGCTGCATTCATGTTCTATCTACGCGCAGTCAAACTGGGCGGAGATGAGCGCTTGGTACGTAATGTCAATGCAAGCATATCTTCGATGCTCAACGCTATGGGCGCTGTTCTAAGGCAGCGTCGTGCGGCTTCTGCTAACGCAATTGCTGCAGGTGTTTGTTTCGCAATCGTCGCATTGGGATGGAAGGGATTCGTTTACGGTCCAGCAATTCTATTCCTTGCATACTCTGTACAAGTTGCAATGAATATGTTCCGTCGTCGTGACAGTACAATTCTTTCAACTTTGAATATTCTAATGCTTGGAACAATTTTCCTGATGGTCATACCATTCTATGGTCACCCACAGTTGGATTTGATTCTAAACGCAACCGGATTGCAACCATTGGTATTCATCGGTGGTTTCACAGTAGCCATCACTTGGATTACTACTGGATTCCGTGACAAACCATGGCTACTTGTGTTAGGTTCTCTCTTCTTTGGACTGGGTGCATTCCTTGGATTGCTCTATGTCTTACAGACGATGGATATCTCGAATGCTTGGAATGTTCTAACCACTGGAAGCGGTTATTTCAGCAAGGACAAGATCTTCGGTACAATTGCTGAAGCAAGTGCTCCAAGCCGTGGTCAACTATTCGCAAGTTATGGACCAATAGTGTTCGTACTCGCTATTGTCATGGGAGTTCTAGCTCTATGGGACGGATTCGTAAAGAAAAATTCACCACGCCTAGTTCTTGGAATGTGGGTTCTCATTGCTTCTTACATGGCATGGTCAGCCGGCAGATTCCTGTTCAACGCTGCACCAGCAATGACCATCATGGGTTCATGGGGAATCGTTGCACTTTGGGGCGCCAGCGGTGCTGGAAAAATGTCCAAGGAATGGAGGCGAATGGGAATTCGCACTCCTGGAGAGAGAATAACAAATGCACGTCGCGCAGTTTGGCGAACTCCTCAATTCAGTGCTATTGGGCTTATCCTAGTTCTATTGGTGAGCCAGCATGCTACCTACGGTCTCGATGCTGCAATACCAGGCAGTTCTCGACACGAAGGAGACATGGATGAGACTCTGTACAATGTTATTCCAGATATCATGCGCTGGAACGACATGGGATTCTCATTGCTTGATGACTCCGAATACGATCAGGACACAGGTCGCTGGTATCTCGGTAGTTTCGGTTCTGGTTTCAATGACCAAGGATGGAATTTAGCCTATAGTTGGCTTGATGAACAGGACCAAGAGATGGCTTACTCCGACCGTCCAGCATTCGTAAGTTGGTGGGATTATGGTTTCCAAGCACTTGAAACCGGTTCACACCCTTCAGTTTCTGATAACTTCCAGTCAGGTATTCCAGCTAGTGGTAATATGCTACTAGCCCGAAGTCAGGATGACCTTGTCGCAATGTTCGTATGGAGATTGTCCGAGGGTGACCTAAAATACACTGGAACAGGCGACCATACAGGTTCCTTTGAATCAACTCTCGGAAGTCATCTGACCGAAGCAGAGTACAACGAATTCATTGAAATCCAGACAAATCTTGATTCGAAAATGGTAGAGGCACGGTCCTTTGAGGTCATACAGACCAATCAGGAAGTGACTATGGCAGAGGGAACAGAATTGTCCCAAGGTTTGCTATTAGATGGTGATACGGTTTGGAAGATTTACGATTCTGGCGACCTTGTTCCGTGTGAACCTAGTGAGGAATCACCTGATGATTGTCAAGGAGAAGCATTTACTGATTTCAGTGATGCTAACACCACTTTCAACAGTCGAATTCGTTCTACAAAGGACACACAGTTTGATACAACACACTACATCTTTGGGGACTACTGGTACACCAGTGACCTAATCGAGGAATTCGATTCGGTTAGTACAGGTCTTCACCGCAAGAATTCCGGAATCGCTCTAGTCACTCAATTTTTGCTTGGAGCATTAGATAGTAGCGAACTAAACGACCTTTATGCAGACTTAATGGATAACGCTGTGTATACGGTTCAGAATTACGAGGGCTCACCCGGTGAGACAATTACCCGTGACCACGAAATTCGCTACTTTGCTATTGACAACCGCCTCTATCCAAGAGCAGGTCGTTACAGTAGTGATTACACTGGTGGAAACCCGTCAGGAATTTTCGCTGCTCCGACAATCCTTTCTGGACAGGATTTCAACACTTTCATGATTGAAACCTATGAGACTCGTCGTGGTGAATTCAATGATGAGATGTCGCGTGAGGAGTTCGAGACTGAGATGCAAAAAGATGCAATAAATCAGGCATCTGGTGCTCAGATTGATCCACTACAATTGGTTGATATTCGTATTGATCACACGGATGCCTTCTTTGAAACAATGCTCGCGAGAGCATATGTTGGATATGGTGCATCGGATCTTGGTTTCTCAACTACCGAGCAGCCAGGCCAGCACTTTGGACAATCGGGTACACCTGATTCAATGATGGCAAATGCTCTTCCATTACCAGGTGCAATGATGAATCACTTCGTTATCGCAAATTGGTATGATGCAAATGATGCTAACACGACAATTAGTCAAGCAAATACTCTCGTAAAGATTCTGAAGTACTACCCTGGTGCAGAAATCGGTGGTTCGGTTACTATGTCTGATGATGGACAACCTCTAGGTGATGTGCGAATCCTAATCGAGCGTGATGCATTCTCTGGCGAGGATGACACTGACCTTGACCCTGATACCTATTGGATTCCAATTGGTTATACCGATGCGGATGAGAATGGTGAGTGGTCCTATACAGTTCCAGCAGGACGTATTCGAGTTTCTGCATATGCAGGAGAATTTGATGATACTGCGGCAAAGGATATCTTCCGTACCGGCGAGTACACTGAAACCCTTGCTGATTTCCTCACAGATGGAAATGAGGAACGTGATACAAACCTAATCACATCTTTGCTAGGAAAGGTTGCAAACATGACCTGGATTGGTGAGTCGACAAACAATATCAGTGGATCAGTTGCAAACCGCGATAGCACCTTCACCGGTTCTTACGATATTGAAATCGATAGTAGCGGTGTATCTGGTACAGTATTGTGGATGGGACATGAGTCCTTTAACGACTTACCACTCGACAATACTACCTTCATTCTCAGAAATATTTGGGCAATGACAGATAACTACACTTTGGAAACCACATCTGGTTCATTCAGTTCTGAAACTAGCCGAATTATGCAAGGTACCGGCGAGGTAACCTTCGATGGCGATGGACGATTTGAGTCAGAGGGCATGGCAATCGTGCGCGATTTCACTGGAACCTTTGCTCGTGATATTGCAGATGAACGTTCGTACACATCCAATGGTTCGTGGACCGGTGCTGGAAACATTGTAGCAACTTGGATTAACATGACCGCAGCTGATTGTTTGGTTGAGGATAACGAGACAGTTCTTCCAAGTTATGTTGATGAAGATAACAATACAATCTATGACCAGATTTGTCTTACTGATGAGGATAACACCTACTTCTTTGCTGGAACGATATCTGCCAATGGTAGAATGACTGCTGATGGAACAGTGTCTCTAATCAAGGATCTTGATAATGAGACCTTTGAAGGAGCAGGGATCTTTTTGGGAGAGGGTACTGCAAATGGAACTGGACTATTCATTGGCGCTGGAGATTTCTCTGGTGACATGGTCAAGCCTGGTTCATTCTTCATGACTGGATTGATACCCGGTACCTACAACATGATTGCAGTTCTTGAAAATGGCAAGGAAGTATTACTACCTGATCCTTTGGAAGTTGATGTTAAGCCAACATTTGACCTACAAATGACCTTACCAGGTAGCATATTCGAGGACACACTGTACGACGGTATGGGAGAGATATTGAATGATACTGTTATCGAATTAATCGATATGGGACTTGGAGAAGAGAGTTTAATCACAATCATCACTGATGAGAATGGTTCATTCTCACACGGTCCTCTTGCAAAGGGAGATTACATGTGGCGTGTTGATATTGACCAAGATGGTTGGTATGAGCGTGAAGTTCCACTAATTGTTGGTGATGAGTCGACCAATCTGACCCTAGAGGTCTCAATCCCGACTAAGAGGGATTTGACTATCCAATTAGAGGCAGTCGACCCACTTGACCCACTAAATCCACTAATCGATGTGGCAAATAGAACCTTGATGTTCACAAATGTCCTATCGACTGATGCCAGTCCATATGTGACTAATGCAACCTCGGATGAAAATGGTCAAGTATACATTGAAATCGATAGAGGAGAGTGGATTGTTTCCGATGAATCCGATGAACAATATGTATTGTGGGATGAAATCGAAGTAACCACTGAAGACCAAAACCTCACCATGAGTTATGCTGAGAGCGTGTGGGTGAACGGCACAGTATATGCAGTTCCAGAAAATATTCTCGAATCTGTTGGCGGTGTGGAAAACATGACTCAAGAAATGCTTAGCAACCACGTTGCAAGCAATATCCTCACTGTTGAGGCTAGGTCTGGTTCTATTATGATGAGCGACACAACTGACATGAATGGAACATATTCACTACGCCTACCAGGCAGTAGGGTTTTCCATATTACAGCTGATGCTTACATCAATAGTGAATCCTACAATGGTGGTCATCTTTTGCTTGATGCAAATAATGGTGTTCCAGCAATCTTCCTACGTGAAACAACAGTTGTACGTGGTTCGGTCTGGCTCGATAACGCTGGAGAGAATGGTACTTCGTGGGGCGAAGGAGTTCCAGGTTCAGAAGATGCTGAAGTTATAGCCACAAATTCTGAAGGACTGGAGTGGAGAGTCGAGCTTTCTGTGATTGGCGATTTCACAATTTCCTTACAACAGGATGAATGGACTTTCACTATCTCAAATGAGGATATGAATGTAGCACCATTAACAATTGAAATATTTGAGGAAACTCCCATACCACTTGAATTAATTGCAGACCCTAACCCTGTGAACCTTACATTCCATGTATTCATGGATACTAGCGATGATAGAGTTTGGGAGAATGGAACACATGTTCAGTTGGAATTCAGTTTGGTGCCAATAAGTACTTTCGGTACGCAGTACAATGTTACGGCATCTGATTATAATACTCAAACCGGTGAACTGAATATCACTCTCGAGGTTGGTGAATACAGTATTGTATTGCCACAAATGAATCCTCGTGATGAGAATGCAACTGATTATTTCCTTAATGGAGACTACCCACTCGGCTTAGATCTTGGATTAGCAGGCCCTGGTGACCCAGTTGAAATCATTCTTGATGCGGCTTGGTTGACTACTGGAACTGTACTAGAGGATGATGGAATAACTCCAATGGACAACTCTAGCTTCTGGCTACGTAGTGCCGATGGCGAAGAATTCCACATGGTAACAACCGATGAAAACGGAACATTTGCAGATTACTTACCGCAAGGAGAGTGGGTTGTTGAAGTTGCACCGTATGACTCGAGTAGTAGCCTCAATGTTACAGAGATTTATCGTGGCATGATTACACTTGATGAGAATTCATCTATTCGTACTGATATCGAATTAAGGACAAGACCTGCATTGGTACTCGATATGCAATTGCAGGAGGCTTTGACTGGTGTCAATATCACTGCTACGCGAATTACTGCAGTTAGTCAAGATGGTCTGGGCAATGTCAGCCTAGGGCCTTCGGATAATTTCGGTATGATTTCTGAAGTTCTAATGCCAGGTGCATGGACACTGTCGCTTGACCTATCAAACAGTATTGAACAGTGGTCGCTCGCAGAGGGCGTGTACAACTTTGATGCAAGCACTGCAGTCAATGGCACTTGGGATCTTGGCATTGTCGATGTTGAGAAGTTAGTGAGCATTGGTGGAAAGGTCTTCTGGGACCTCGATGCCGATGATATTGCAGATTCAAGTGAAGGAATTTCAGATGTAAATGTCACTATTGTCGGAGGCTCGATTAATGAGACTCTGGTTACAGATGAAAATGGTGTTTGGACATTATTTGCCCCAATCCGTACCAATTACACAATTGATGTGTACAAGAATGGATTCGCAGCAGCATCTTACATGGAAGGAAATGAAACGATGTATGTCGTGAATGATACACACGAAAGCCGCGATATTGAATTGGTTGCTGGAGTGGTATCGGTTTCTGGAACTGTTACAGATATCGCACCTCAAGGACGACTTGAGAATGCAAGCGTAACTCTCTATCCAATTATTGGAATTGAAAGAGATAGCGTAGTTGCACAAACCTCATTCGATAATGGAACTCTTACTTGGACAGCTTCGGCTGCTCCAGGTGATTGGATAGTAGTTGTCTCTGGAACTGACGTCACCGACAATGGTGGAGGAGTTGCAGTTGGACTACTTCAGGCATCTGTTCAAGATGGAGCAACCCTTGAACTTGTGATGAAAATGGGCGGACGAGTGATTATTGATTCAAGTTGGTCGTCTTTCGATAATAGTGCTGAATACAATGCTGGAGATCTAGATGAGACCGTACATGTTGAAATTGATCTTGGAGATGGTATTGAGTGGAATGCCGATTTCGATGAGAATGGAGAATTAGACATAGTCCTACCAACAGGTGCTGTTCAACTATTTTCAGAGTTCAGCAATTATCAACATGAAATGGAATTGGAGATGAAATACAATGCTGCTCGCAACATCGACAACCAAGTCGGTCCTGATTCTAAGACTCTAGAATTCACTCGCAGAACTAATTCCGATATGGAAATTGGACTTGCGAGCATTGACTCCGGTGCAACACTAGGAGAAGGAGAACTAGACCTAAACTCAATAACAACCGAGGAAAATGGCTATGAGCAAATCGAAGTCACTCTTTCAATGGCTTATGGAGGAACTGAGGTCACAGATGTCTTCACCATCTCTGGTGGAGTATCTGGTACACAAGACCAGGACCTATGGGTAGTAGAATTCTACAACTCCTCTAGTGAGGAATGGGTTAGCACAATCGATGTGAGCATGGGTATTGGAACTAATAATTCCGATGAAGCAAATATTCTGAATGAGTCAGTATTGGCTAGATTCACTTTACCGCTACAGAATGAATCCAACAGTTATGATGAGGGGCACAACCTCAACATCCGAATGATTTCTGGTCAAGGTGGATTGTCCGAGATTGGCCTCACAGTATTTGTTGAACAACAGTATGGACTCACAATGAGTGATTCACCTGATGCGATCGGTGTGGCTGATGGCGGTCAAACACTTGTCACAGTTGATTTGTTTAACGAAGGAAATGGCGATGATAGCATCGTTGTCGTAGCAAGTCTAGACGAAGAGTGTACTGATTGGCAGGTTACTCCAGCGAATTCGACAATAACTATTGCATCTGGAAACGGTCGTGCACAGTCTTTCACTGTGCATGCTCCAGTCAATTCTACAGTCTCAAGTTGTGATTTGGCAATTACCGCTGACTCCGAAGGTACCGTAGAACAGTTGTCAACCAGTACTGAAGTGAAGGTTGCAGTTGCAACCTTGAGTTTCGTACAAGGACAAGAGAAATCCGATATTGCAGCAAATGAAGCAGGTGTTATTTCCATTATGGTACAAAACACTGGGTTCCTAACTGCCACTGATGTCATCGTGTACCTTGAGGGTCAACATGGAACTGATTATCCTGTAGAACAGGTGTCAATTGCTGTACCTGCAGAAGGTGTTGCTACCGCAGTATTCGATCATGATGGATTTGGTACTGGTACTCAGAGATTCAAGATTTACATGACCGTGATTGGAACCCCTGTGGATAGCACAGGAGATGACCATGAAGACACATTCGAGATTGAATTCTTCAGTATTGCAGATGATGAGAAGGGCGGCGGAGTTGGCTACGTTGTAGCAGTTCTCGGAGTTCTCGTACTCATTGGTGGATACAAGACTGCTCGTAAGGGCTCCAAGGCTCGCTTCTGAAGCGAACTGGAATTTGGATTGATGCTTTAGCATCACGGTATGGTCAGCGTAGAGCATACATGTTCAAGCGCATCCAGCATGACCCACTACTATGTGGGAGGAGCGAGAGCTTGAGGGGATTGAATTCATCCCCGAGCCTTCGGATTCTCGAATCCTATCCGCTGCAGATAGTACGACTATTGGCCATCAGGAAGGATGGCGTGCGGAAGTTCTGGGTTGGGCACCTGACCCAGTCCATGTAATTCCTCGAAGGTCAAGGGCTCCACAAAGAATTACCAACGTAGGAATCATGCTCCTAATGCTACTAGTGGTATGGGGGATGTGGAACTCACAATTCCTCTATCTTGATGTCCCACCTCCTACCTCGGAGTGGGCATTTGAGGACACTGGAATCAGGGATTTACAAGATTTAGGTCTTGACGGTACTGGTGTTCGAGTATGTATGGTAGATACAGGAATCGATGCATCTCACCCCGATTTTGCAACTGCAGATATTGTGTTCAAGGATTTCCTGACAGGTAGTACTGAGCCAATAGACCATGGAGGGCTTGCTCATGGAACGATGATGGCAGGAATTTTGGTTGCAGATGGCCACATGAAAGGTGCGGCTCCAGGTGTTACTGTGGGGATGGCAGCAGCACTCGGTGACGATGGTGATGGGACCAATAGTGGTGAAGAGACGCTTGTTGCTGATGCCATAGAATGGTGCTGGCGTGAATTCAATGCAGATATTATTTCGTTATCCCTAGGTGGGATAAACAATCCAAATGCTAGTCGTGAGGGTCCTACCACAAGTGCGGTAAGACAGGCGATCAATCAAGGTGTGTTCATCGTTGCAGCAGCTGGAAATGATGGCGGTGCTGACGATGATGGAAGAGTAGCATCACCTTCAAATGTAGAGGAAGTAATTTCCGTGGGCGCATTGATGAAAGATGGCACACTTTGGGAAGGCTCGTCCAAAGGGTCACAAATAGATAATGAAGATAATCCGAGGGCGGATCCACATCTGAAACCTGAAGTTTCCGCTCCGGGGCATGACATCATCTCCACTGGTTCAGATGGGTTGTATTATACTTCGTCTGGAACATCTGATTCCACAGTTTTTGTTGCTGGTGCGTTGGCTTTGATTATCGAAGCCGAACCAACTTTGAAGCAAGCAGGACCAGCATGTATGGAGATGGTAAAACAAGCATTGCAGATGTCTTCAAATCCGCTTGAAACCGAAGTTTCGCACGATGAATACTGGGGATATGGTTCTCTTAATGCCGATATTTGGCTTGAAGAAATCAGAGCCGCAGGCGCATGCGCTTGAGATAAACGCCGTACTGCGAGTAATATTATCGATATTCCAAGATTTGATATTTTTATTCAAATTCGATATTATTGTATTTTTTAATAAATTAAAATAAAATTATTGCTCCGCGAATAGATGATACAATTATGCTTTTTTGATACTTTCCAATTGAAATTAAAACGAATCAGTTAAGGTGGACCTTGAATTCCCGAAGTTAGAGAGGGATTTATTTGGACAACACCAAGGCCCGTTACAGCATAGCAATGACCAGCATCTTTCTGATGTCTATCTTCGCAGGAATTGCGATGATTCCATCGGCATCTGCGGTGAATGAAACCTCGTCTGGTACAATCACTGGTACAGAAACTTGGACTGGTGTGATGAATATGGATGGCGACATTCTCGTTGCCGGTGGAGCCAAATTGATTATCAATGCAGGAACTACCATCAATATTCCAGCAAATAGGAGTATTCACATTCAAGGTTCTATTTGTGCAGGTGATACATCATGTGGTGCGACACAAGGAAGCACTGGGTCACCAGTTCGCTTCATTTGGGGCGCTGCCGCTACCGGTCCTGCAAACCAATCGCGTTGCTATGTCACAGGAATCTGGAATCCTGACCTCTCATGCGGTTCCGGTATCTACCTTGATTCTACAATCGATCAATCTCTTACCCGATTAAATCACGTCACCCTCGATGGTGCGTTTGGAATTCCAGTCGATATCGATGGCCAAGGCAATTACAAGTACGGCGCACTGATTTTTGATGGTGCTAGTGTACAAACTTCCAATCTAAATTTCAAGGATGTCAATACAACAAATGTACTCGTATTTTCGGGTGCAGCTCCAAAGATCGACAGTAGTACATTTGCCGTCGGTATAGATGAAAATGACTACCACGGTGCTGCGATTCAAGCATATGGTGCTGGAGCAGGATTAGTCACCATGGATATCACCAATTCCGCTTTCACAGGCGCTGAGACCGATTGTGGAAGCCAGGGTGGTGGCCGTTCAGCAGTCTATCTGGAAAATTCTTTCGTGAATATGGACACAATTTCAATTACTCAGAATTCATATGGTGCTTTCTTACGAAGCAGTAGTGGTTGGTTGACAAATTCGACTATAGCTACCAACTGCAATGCAATTGATACTAACTCTCACCTCGTTACCAACGAGTACCGCCACACCTTCGTGATTAGTGATAACACAATCACTCCAACTGAAGGCGCAGGTATTACTGCATATGACGGTGCAATAGTATTAGCAGAGAGAAACACCATTTCAGGCGCTACTGAGGGTTCAGGTTTTGGTATACGCTCCTCTGAGGTTGTAATCAACAACAACGTAATTGGTCCAATCGAAGGATGGAATGGATTGTGGATATATGGCGAGTCCGATGTTTCTGCAGAGAATAACACAATTCTCAACACCGGTAAAGAAGCAGTTCTAGTCGGTGAGTATCACTACAAGGATCAGGGATGGAATGTACCAGCGCCATCGAAGGCGCGATTATACTTTGCAAACAATGTTGTTTCCAACAATACTGGAACCTGTAACTCCGACTGGATGTACGGTGGCGATTTCCCATGCCCTGCCTTCCATCTGTTCATGACTTCTGGAACATTTATCGATAACACAGTTACCAATAATCTCGGTGATGGTTTCAGAGTTAAAGGTGGAATCATTAACGCTCAAGGCAATGATATCGAAGTCGGTGGATTTGCTGCTAACATTTCACTATATGATGACAAGTATGGTAACAAGTATGGAAGCATTGGTTACTTTGCAGAAAATACCTATACTAATGCAAGTCAGATTTACAATGTAACTGAGTCGAGGGTTGCTGTCCAATCCGAATACATGCCTGACCCAGGTGCAGGGGCACAATATCCGGTTCAACTAGCATGGTTAGGTGCAGAGTGTCCATGGGCAAATGATGAGTGTCTACAAACACCAACAACCGCTGACATGCCACCGAGATTTATGCCACTTTCAATGGAATTGAATGTGAATGCAACGACTTTTACTTTCGCAGATGTGTTGAACTTTGACCGTTCAAAGATTCACATCCAGAATCAAAACACCGCTTGGGGTGTACAGGTTGAACAAGGAGAATTGGTGCGTTATCAAGTAAAGGCAGACAATTCTCAGGTAGCAGATGCTCTTGTCAATATCAAGGACGCAAATGGCAAGTCTCTGTACAATATGTCCACAGATGCGTATGGATTTACCCAATGGGTAACACTTCCATCCAACTTCCATATCGATACAAATTGGAATCACCTTGCAAATGATCCCGGTGAGGATTCATGTGGTGATGGAAGTGACAATGATGGGGACACTTTGGTCGATGGTCAAGATCCTGACTGCCAAACTAGTAGGGAAATGCCACTGTACAGTGTTACTGCAAAGAAATTTGGTAAAGGTACATCAGACCACTCTTTCACTCTTACTGGAATGGTCGATGAGACCATTCACCTGAATAATGACGCACCTTCGATTTCCATCGACCAAAACGATGGAACATCATTCCCTCGAACAGTGAGTTTGTCTGGTAGTGCACACGATGGAATTGCTGGACCATACTTCAATGATTATGATTCATATAGCAAGCAATTCGGTACAGTAAAGCGTGTTGAAGTTCAACCGCATGGCAGTATGGATTGGTACCTTGCAACAGATACTTCAAATGCAGACGGCGTAGTTGATGCTCAGAATTGGCCCTTCAAAACATGGAGTTTCGAGTGGGATATGTCCAACCACTTTGAGGAAGATGTAACATTCAGAGTCAAATCCTTTGACGGTATTGATGAATCCATTGTAACTACTAGGGTATTCAAACTCAATATTAACCCTCCAAATATTGTTTTGGAGTCACCTACTGATGGGTCCACACACAGTGGTTCTGATATTATGTTTAGTGGAACTGCAAGCGATGATTATCAAGGCGTTTGGGGAAGTGACATCAGGGATATCTGGTTCCAAGTAGAGGGTCCAAACAATTACTCCGCAAACTACCCAGCTGGAATGGGCGGTTCAAGCGTATGGAGCGACAGATGGAATTTCTCATCATTGCCTTCTGGTGATTATACATTCACCGTTTGGGCTAGCGATTCGAATTATTGCCATGAAGAGGTTGAAATCTGCAGTGCAGATACAATCACAGTGACAGTCGACAATGACAATCGCCTTCCAATTATCCAGGTTAGTGAACCACTTCCACTCGACAGTATCCGTGCTTCTGAAGAAACTTTGATTACAGGAGTTGCTAGAGATAATGATGGCCAGGTAACAAGAGTTGAGATTTCAATTATCGATTTAGCAAGTGGAATTGAGTTATTAAATGGTCCAGATCCAATTACTAACTTCCAACCAAATGGAGCGTGGGCTACATATTGGGATACCAGTGATTTGGTACACGACCAGCAGTATGAAATCCATGTAAAGGCATACGATGGAGTTGATTATTCACTGACTGAAGTACTGAGAATTGTCATCGACAACCCATCCGATGCCAATAATATCGCTCCAACATTCTCTCCGGATGGCTGGATAAGCACAATCACAATTTTTTGTGATGAAAAATCGAATGCTTTCAACAAGTGTGGAGTAGGAGCAAGTATCAATCTACTAGATTTCTTTAATGATTCAGATGGGATTGGTCCAGACTCAAGCCACATGGTTTTCGATATTTACAATGATCCATCTACTTTAGTTGATGACAATTATGCGTACCACATCCAAATTAATGCGCAGGGAGTTGCAACTTACAACCCGATGAATTCAATGTCTTCGCAATCTTCTGAAATTTCGGAATGGTCTCTTGTTAATGTGATGTTTGAGGCTCGTGATGCACATGATTCACCGGCATTCTCCTATACGATTAATTTCATCGTCAAGGGTGTTGAATTCTCTGCAGTTAGAGAGGATACAGGTGCATTGATATTCGGTGATGATGCTGAGTTCAGCGGTACAGGTCTACCTGGTAGCCAAGTTAAGGCTAGATTACTGAATGGAAATATTTTGCTAAACCAAACTACCGTCAAGGATGATGGAACATGGGAAATGGCACTTACATCTAGCCAATTAGGCGATGATGGAGTTTACGATATTTACTTTGAACAGGATGGTCAATACCTCGGCAAGGGCGAAAAAGGCGATGATTCATCGTTCGCATTGCAAAGTGGATTGACTGCAGCTTCAGGAATTCCGGGATGGTTACTTGTTATACTCGTAGTAGTGGGAGTAGTAATTCTCCTCGGCGTAGGTGCTTTCTTCTTCATTGAATTTGAAGAGTTCGACGAAGATGAGGAAGATTCTGAGCAACAAAAGGAGGAGGACCCATATGCATGGGCAAAGGAGAGAGCAGTCGAGCAAGCAGTTGCAGCAGCAGCACCTGCACCTCAGCCTTCTGCTGAGCCTCAACACCCAGGTTGGCTATGGGACACACAATCAAACCAGTGGGTTCCAGACCCCAATTACCAACCCCCTCAGCAGTAATTGTCAACACAGACAACCATAACACTCTAAGAGGAACTAATTGGCGTTGATTATATGGTCGCGAAACCGAAACCCGGAGTACAGGAGAGAATTCTCCTCCATCTTTCTGATTTTTCGGATTTCATGAATTCGGTTGAAGTTCCATTTGCGCTTTCACAGATGGGTATTGCAAATGCGGTTGCGATTGCGAGATCAAATGTACCTAGGGCAATCGCAGGTCTCAAGGATCAAGGACTGCTAATTGAGAGGCAAGCACACGTACAGGGAGTCAGTCGCAAAAGGAAGGCATACTTCTTGACCGATACGGGAATGGTGCTGGCTGATGAAACTTGGAAAAGACTACGTGAATTCTCACTGCGTTGTATTCTACCCGATGGACTGACGATTAGTTCGACCCTAGGTGAAGTGCAAGACCAACTTCCATTTTCAATGAGGCCGGTTGATATCATCAGGTACCTCGACGATAATGGAGTTCTTGATGTTCGGACATTATCTGCAGAACTTGTAGAGAGGGACCTTTCAAAACATGTCGAGAAACAATTGGTTTCAAGCCTGGGCGACCTTCCTCGTCTTCGCCATTTTTATGGGAGGTCACAGGAACTCGAGAATATGGTAAATCTCTTGGAAGCAAGGTCAACAACATTGATGATTCCAGGAATTGCTGGAATTGGAAAGACTGCGATGGCGGCAAAAATAATTGAATCATTTATGCATCGCCGAAATCTTCTCTATCACAGATGTCAGGACTGGGATGGTAGTCGAGCATTATTCGAAAATCTTGCTGATTGGCTATCTAATATTGGGGACCCAATGCTTTCGGAATATATCTCAGCGACTCCGGTGCCAAAACCTGGTGATGCAGCCGATTTAATCATAGATGCACTCGATAATACTCCAGCATTAATTGTGATTGATGATTACCACAAAGTGAGTGATAAGGCATTGCATCAGATGGTACAAGCATTATCTCGAGGCCTTGTTGAGAGTGAAGGCGATGTTGGATTAGTAATCTTCTCACGCTCATTCAGGCCTGTAGTTCCGATGAAGGATGCTGAGGGTAAAATCGTGAGCCTTGTTCTACCATTGGAAGGTCTTGATCAAGATTCATGTAGAAGTCTTTTATCGACTTTCGAGGATTTGGATAATGAAACATTGCTCTACATTCACTCTTTGTCACGAGGTCACCCCTTAGTTCTGGAATTAATCAATCGCGGTGCTTCGGCAGGAGCATTTCACGAAACATTGGAGAATTATGTCAATATCGAGATTTTCTCTAAATTGAGCGGAGAACAGAAACGTCTCCTTGGTGTTCTTTCAGTTTTCCGTGAACCCATTCCTTTAGCAGCACTTACCGAGCAAGATTTGAATGTCGATGAATTAGATTCCCTTGTTGAGGCCGGACTTGCTAGGCAAGCTGATTCTGATGCATATGATGTGCACGATTTGATTCGTGAATTCCTCCTCCAGAGTTTGGATCACCAAGCTAAAGAAAAACTGCATAATAAGGCTGTTTTGTGGTATGAAAAGCAGGGAATTGGCCCACTGATTGCTATGGAACTAATCTACCATTTAATCAGCAGTTCACGACATGAGGACGCTGGTGAGATTATTGTTCAGCAGGGAAGAGATCTGATTAAAGAAGGGCATATCGAGTTACTAGGATTGCTAGAAGCAATCGATTTGTCTGAAATTCAAGCGGAGAATGCTTGTAGAATCGACTGTCTCAAGGGCGAAGTTCTTTCATTACTCGGTCGATTTGATGAGGCGGAGTCTGCATTCAATTCTGCCCGTGCACCTGCAGAAGCAGCGGGGATTCAAGATGTGATTGCTGACCTTCATTCCAACCTTGCAGATATTGCATTGAAGCGTGGTGAAACCGAATCTTCATTGTCAATGCATCGTAATGCGCTTGAATTATTCATCAAAATGGGTGATGCAGTTGGCGCAGCGCGCTCTTACAATAATATGGGCTACATCATGCGTCGAGGCGGAGATAAAGTCAAGGCTCTCGAGGCATATGGCGAGGTTGAAGCAATACTTTCAGATGATAATTCAGAGGAACTTATTCCTGCACAATTGATTCTTGCGCGGGCATTGATTGATCTTGGTGAAGTCGACCGAGCCAGAGACCATGCTCTCAATGCATACGAAGTATCGGCAGATGGTGATGATTTGATTCTCCACGCTAGGTCTCGAGCAGTTCTTGGTCGATACTATGCTAAGGTAGGAGACTCTGACCTAGCATTGCATCACTATTCGGACGCACTCGAGGTAATGGGAGAAGCAGGAGACCCTCATGCCCTGGTGGAAGTCAGTATTCTTCTCGGTGAAGTTCTACAGGACAGTGGTCGTGTAGATGAGGCACTCGAAAGATATCGTGCTGCCCTCCTAATCGCTGAAGGAAATGACCTAAGGATGCAAATCGGTGAATTGCTATCACGCCTTGGTGGCGTAGCCCCTGACCGTCAGAGGCGAATGGAATATCTACAAAGAGCCCTTTCAGTATTCAGAGAATTAGGTGCTCAAGCAAGGATGCGTGAGGTCCAGATGATGGTCCATACAGCCGTGATGGGACGCTGATTAGAAGTCAGGTCCACTGATAGAAATCCTAGTAATTCCATTTTCATGGATTACCCATATTTGCGTTGTACCTGAAAGCGATATTGTCCCCTCATAATCTCCTGAGCCCGTACCAGAAATGCTGAGCGTAGTATCGAGTTCATCCTCATTATGATCTAATGATAATCCCTCTTCGGTGAGTGTTAGTGTGAATAAACTCTCATCGGCCTCAGTTAACCTCCATTCAACAGACTCAGCATATTTCACATCATCACCTTGTCTACTTGCGCTATCAGCCCGCTCCACAGCTGCAGCAATGTCTGCCATATTTGCATCAATAGCGGTTTCATTCCATCTCTGACGAGTGGAAGTTTCGATGTCAAAAGTCCAAACAGCAAACATTGAGAGCAATAGTACCCCAAGTAGGAATGTAAAGACATAGCCTAATTCTGTTGATGCCGCCTCAACATCATTCTTGAGTTTTCCATTCATATTCGTGCCTCCGTAACATGGGCTTCAATACTACTTATTTGCAAATTAAATTGAATTGGTAGGCCACCTGTGTGCCATACCGCTTCACTTGGGCCATGTGAAGGGATTGGGACCCAGCCAGTATAGTCGTTAAGCAGGTCCATCCGGCCTGGAGTGACAATCCAATCTTCTGAAGCCTCGAGGCCTTGTGAGGACCATGAGGCGATTGCATCACCATATGGGCCAGCCCATCCTCTGCGAATTTCGTATGCAGTAGTTGATGCAAGGCTTTCTCTATTGGTTAATTCCAAATCCATGTTCATGACCCCTGCTCCAGTCACACTGGACGAAGTAGGGTGCATTGATGGAATTGTAGCTGAGAAACGAGGACCAGGGCCTCCTCTGTCGACTGGACCCTGAATAATTAGAGCTTGTAATTCTGGATGATTCGTGACTACGGCTCCTGCTGTCCATGCGACTTCCAAGCCGCTAATGGATGAATCAAATTCATAGGTAAATCGAGAAAGATGAAATGCCCATGCGGTTGCAATCGTTGAATGACTCGAGTCACCGATATTACCGATAAGGTCGATGCTTATACTCGCAGGATGCGCTCCACTTTGCCAAGCAGCGATTATTCCTCCCTCAAGAATACCATTCAAATTATCCCAAGGCAACTGGACTTCAATCCATCCTGAAGCAGTCATATCTACCATAGTACAACGAGGTGAACCATCGTGTCGTAGTGAGAGCAATCCCGAAGCACCATCGTCACGAATTACTGTTAGAGCATCTCCGTTGGTTCTTGTCAAAGTATCATTCGATGTTGGAGTTAATGTTGTCACTGGAGCATCGGTATCAAGAGTACCATTTGCAGAACTCATATTCCACGAGGTTTCTATTCCAGACACACGTACCTCGTTAACCGAATCTTCTTCAAGGAAAAATTCCGACCCTGAAAGACGGCCTGTATCGCTTGCACCAAGGGAATCTAGTCCATTAGTTCCAGAAGCCCAAGACAACATTACTGCTTGGCTGGATTCGATGATTGCTGCATCGACGAGTCCTGCTGCAGGCCAGTCTACTTCTATTGTAGAATCTGCGGGTACTGAAGTCCCACCATTGCGCCAAGTAATAGTTGCAGAATTATCACTGGGGTTTGTCAAAACCAATTTACCATCCACAAACGGTGGAATAAATCGTTTCGATAACATCGAACCATCACTACCAGGCCACGCAGTCCTTCCTTCATCAGAGAGCATTACCATCAAACGAGCATCACTGTCTGAATAGACTTCGAGTAGGGTCTCTTCGGAAGTTGTGAAAGTGCGAGTCCAAGAATTAGCCGAATGCAAAGTAGTAGGGTGGACTTCAACTTGTGTTCCAGAGTCACCTTCCATCTCCCATTGAACCATCAGATCATCTTCTGCAAGCATGTGAATTGTTGTAGTGCCAGTTGATAGTGGAATTGCCCAATGTCTCCCCTCACCTGTCGCTGGTTCTGCTTGAGAGGGCGGATGAATCGAGACTCCGCCATCACCTTGGATTGCAAAACCGGTTAGCGCATGGCTAGAAGAGAACTTTTCATCACTATCGATAGCCATTACTTCGCCTACCTTGAGTGAAAAGACATCATCTCCCTGTGAAATTAGAACCGGTCCTAGTGGAATCGCTAATCCATGTGAAGGAGTTACGATGTACGAATCAGCACCAGAATAGGGCGTATAGATGAAATCTCGGTCGGGCCCAAGTCTCATATCTTCAGTACATACTGCTTGTATATGGCTCTCAGGGTGGCGAATTTCCATATTATCGTCGAGGGTTAGAGCATCTCTAATCCGGAAAGAATTATCTTCGTACCATGATGCTGAGTACCACATTCCTCCACGGGTTCGGTCCCAACGCATCTCACCATCTACCGGGATTAACTCATATTCCGTCTTATCACCCGGCATTCCAGATTCGGAGAGAATTGTAACTTCATGTCCGAAGCTGGTTAATTGCGCTTCCATATCATGCCGCTTAACAGAACCTTCCAATTCTTGAATAACTGGCGTCATGGATAGAATCATCATTCCGATGATGGAAATAACTCCACCGAAGAGTAAGACGGTAGCGACAGCTGCACTAACCGCATCTTCATCTCTTCGTAATTCTCCTTTCATCCACTCACCTCTATTCTTTGGAGGTCGATTTCAAGGTCGATCATCGTATCTCCACCATTTACGGTGAAGCCATCGCTACCACTTGCACGTAGCCATGGACAAATTCCATTGAATTGTTCAAGGGTTCCCGATGCACGGTGTAGATTGTATTCGGTCAACCAATTCTCATGCATTTGTGGGGCGATTGTGGAATCAAGTGAGGAGTCATAGGTAAAACGGAAATGCCACGCATCGCCACTGAAGAGATTAATTGGACCTTTCGAGACCAAGTCAATTCCCATTGAACTACCTGTTGGTACAGTGCCATTAATTGTTACATCTCGCAGTAGCATCGAGGTTCTAACCGTCCCGTCTACAAGTTCGTCTAGAACAACACTGGGGCGCTTAGACAAGGTCCATGGTGCATCTTCAGTTTTGTCAGCACGTCCATCGTTAACCATGGCAATTCCATGCTCTCCACCTTTGATATTCGTAACGACCTGTAGCCCGGATAAGGTGATGCTTGCATGACGGTGGACAGGGACGTCATCAGCATTGAATACCGTGACAATAACAAGGTCACTGACCTCAAGTTCATGGTTGACAATCACAGCCTCATGAGAGGGTGTGAATGAATGGGTTTCCTCGCCATTTTCCGTCCAAATTAATATCGATGCTGCGGTTTCATTGATGGCAAAAATGGAAAACGAAGAAGAACTATTCCAGGCGACAGTCACACGTTCATCATCAACCAGATCTGCTGCAAGGGTCCAAGTTTCTACATTGACAAGTGGTGCGATATTACTACTTGCAGCGGGAATAGTAGTCCGTACTCCAGTGTTTTCAGGCATTGGGCCAGTCAGAGCAATCCTATCTTCGAGTCTATCTGCAACACCATTTGCATTGGCCCATGAGGTATTATCTCGGAAATCTTCGATATAGGGGGTGAGCATCAAAAAGACTCCACCCATTATCGTGATTACCATTGCCAGAAGCATGACTACACCAATGACCTCGCTTACAGCGAAGTCATTTTCACGCTGGGCACGGCGTCTCATCAACCCAGAGGAGAGAATAGTCCGTTCTTATGTCTTGGGCCCATGGGAGCCCTTACAGGGCTCATAGGTGCAAGGAAATTCTACCCCGGGCATCAATTTCACTTTCATTAGCACTTAGGTGATGAGTGAATTCTGGTCCGTCCTGCAATGAGATTCGTATGTCCCCCTCGAACTGATCTTCCAGGTGATAGAGAACTGTTGACTCAGCTAAATGGGGGAGATTATTTCTCTCGGAAAGATGGGTCAATACAATTGATTTTGTTTCAGCGGTAACCACATTGGAAAGGAACTCGCCAGTCTGGTGGTTTGATAGGTGACCGCCACGACTTCCTATTCGCTCTTTGAGGCGCATTGGATATGGTCCATTCCACAGTTTATTGTGGTCGTAATTTGCTTCGATTGAGATGTGTTGACAACCGTGAATATGGGTCACTAATTCCTCTGTCCACGACCCGAGATCTGTAATTATTGCAGCCCGTTCTTGGCCATTGCTGGCGATGAAACCTACATTGTCCGCACCACTATGTGGGACGGGTACAGGAAGAAGCGATAATTTGCCGATTTCCAAAGATTCGAGAGATTCAAAAATTCGCACTTTGGAGAGTTCAAGATTAAGTGCGGTAGCTGTTCGGTCATTACACAAAATGGGGATGTCAAATCTACGTTGAGCAATCGCCGCCCCACCGCCGTGGTCACCGTGGTGATGTGTTAGTAAAATAGCATCAATTTCGTGCGGCTGAATTTCCATTAGTGAAAGTCTCCTTTCGAATTCACGGCCACTAAAACCTTGGTCGATGATGACTTTTGACTCCCCACATTCAACCAGAGTAGCGTTACCGCGACTCCCGGTTCCAAGATGAGTGACTGACATTGGCATGGTCAACCCAAGGAGACCGGCGCGTTGAGCCCTTGAACCCATCTCATAGTGAGCATCTAATTCGGCGTATTTCCGAGAAACCCAGAAGACTCCGTAGGAGTCATCTGTCGGAACAGTACTCCATCATCCTATTAAGGCAGGTTCAGTCGTTCATGACTGTCTGGGTGCATTTGTGCCCGTGGTGGTTTCAATGCGACGTTCACAGTCAACCCTACTGATGACAGCCATAGTATTGTCAAGTCTCTTCATCATGAGCCAGGCTCCAGCCATCTCATACGTGGCTACAGTTCATCCAGATGATACCTTCGAGGAAAAGCCACCACAGACCGATTCCGATGGTGATAAAATCCCAGATGTGCATGAGAATTTATTTGCAGATTGGGTAAATTGGACAGCAGTAGATGGTCGAGAAGTAACGATGGAAGGCCTTGACCGCGATGATGCTACAGATGCAAATCTCGATCGTGATAAAGATGGTTTGAATTCTACTGAGGAATATTGTTGGCCATATCCTGCCAATTGTACTGATCCCGGTTTTCCCCGTGGTCTTACAGGGATAATTAATCCAGAAGATGGAGAGAGGATATACCTCGATCCAAGAGTTTCAGATACCGATGGCGATGGTATGCCGGATGGTTTCGAGATTGCAATGTGTGAACGACTTTGGTATTATGATGAAGACGAAATGAGGTTCGAATGCGATGAATTTAATCCGCTAAATGCAAGTGATGCAGATTTGGACCCTGACGGAGATGGTTTCGATGTGAATCGAGATGGTTTCACCTCCTTAGGGGAATTACTCACTTCATCTGAAGAATATTCGTTTGGTTCACCTGCTAATTGGACAACTGAACTCGATGGGTTGCGTTGCCTATCTACCGACCCTACTCCGGCATTACTCGAGGCTTGGCCATTTATCACATCAAGCACAAATTCAACACATTTCGTGAATATTATCGATGCTTGTTTCACAAATGCAACCGGATATTTTGATGACAATATTTGGGTTGGAACCGATCCATTGGATGAGGATAGTGACCGTTTCAATTGGGATGGATACAAACACCGTAGACTCCATCCTTCTTTGGGCGATGGAATGATTGATGGTTGGGAAATTCACTTTGGCCTAGACCCTCTTAATCGTTCAAATGCATTAGTAGATATCGACTCGGATGGCTGGGATTACAATCGAGATGGTTTCATTTCTGTAGATTCAGCACGTACTGCAACAGCGATGGCAATAGGTGAAGAATTATCCACACTCGAAGAGTATACCGTACACTTTGATGATGGAAATACTGTGAAGTCTGGAATGCGTTCAGTCAAATTAGACTCAAATGGCGGCACATATCTGGAGTACCTACTTACTCCTGAGGCAACCGCTTCGGACAATATTTCTATTCTGCATCACGATGTCAGAGAAATCTCATCTATCGATGGACAACTTTGGGTTGGTTCACGCCTTGGTGTGACAATAATCGACTTTGATGCTGATACTTCAGTTGATCATTCACTCCCAATGGGACATGATCTCAACGACATGGTCATTCTAGATGATGATGTAGTGATGCTTACTGATGGAGGCATTTGGGTTGCTTCGAGGTCCGGTAGCACCTTGTCAGATATTTCAACATGGGAATTATTTTCACCAGGGGTCAGAATGACTGCTGGAACTCAATTATTGGAAACTGGCTCATCGATCCGAGTTGTGGCCATCGGTAGCGGTGGAGATGGCGGAATTCTAACTCTAGATGGCACACCTTCATTCAGCACAAGTCTTGGAGATGGTATTGTTGATTCCATGAGAGACGGCAATGCGACTGCATCTGAAGTAGTGCATGTTGATGTTGCAGGTGGTCCACTTACACTGTACGTCGGAACAGATGTTGGATTATTCCGCGTGGAAACCGCATCTGCACAGGATGCTGCTGTTCCAAATTGGTTATTCTACCATAACCCAGAACCAACGGTAATCGCTACGAATATCGTTGATCTTAGAGCCTTTGGTTCGCAAGGAGATGGCAACCCTGCACACGTGCAGGCATTGGTAGCTGACGGACCCGATGGTGCTGCACATCAAGTAGTTTGGATTGGAACTCCATCAGGGTTACATCGTGTGGATTTGGTTTCTGGTGCAATTGAACACAGTGGTCTTTTGGAACACCCAGGTATTGATGGAAGTACTATTTCCGAAGCAAATGACATACATTCGATTCATCCGACAGACAATGAATTACTCCTTGGTTCGGGATGGGGGCTGTGGTCGCTATCTGGTGACCATGCAGCCGTGTATGGGGCAACAGATCAAGAATGGATTCCTGGTACAGTGGCTGCAATTGCCAATCACGATATTTCAGGCGCTGCGACAGTTTTCGTTGGCATTGACCCTGGTATGTATTCCAATCTAGAATTAATGGACCCGGCGGCCAATGATTCAGATTCAGATGGTATGATAGATGGTTGGGAAGTACAGTATGGACTGGACCCAACCGACCCATGGGATGCATTCCTCGATGCAGATGGTGATGGTGTTAATCTCGATGAAGATCCAATTCAGGAACGCGCATGGAGAAATCTTGACGAATTCCGTTATACTGCTCGTACGCCAAATGGCTATGATGCTACAGACCCACGTCTCGTAGATACCGACGCCGATGGCGTTGGTGATGGTGCTGAATATTTCGGACTATACCATGAATATACACCACTATGGTGCCATTACCTCAATTCATATTCCTTTGAGCATGTATGCGGTGATGCTGCAGGTAATGCTGCTAATGCGACATATCTCGCATCTATGGGAGTAGATTCGGGAAGTGACCCCACCAATACCGATAGTGATGGTGATGGTATTCCAGACGGTTGGGAAGTCATCAATCGAAGGTGGATAGGTTCCTCATTCACAGGTTCGAATAATTGGACTATGGACCCTAATCGTGCAGAAGATGCGCTTTGGGATGCAGATGGTGATGGATTATCGAACCTCTGCGAATATCAATGGACGCAAATTCGTTTACTTGGTATTGCTGATGAACTCCTAGAAAGTCACTTTGAAACCGCAGCAGCTGCTGCTAATTGGGCCGAAGCGGACCCAAATAATGTCGATTCAGACGGTGATGGCCTCCCAGATGGTTGGGAGGCTAGAAATGCTTGTACTTGGGATATTTCCAGAGTCGGGATCAATCCACTGAATGGCTCTGATGCATTTGAAAATCCTGATGGCGATGGATTCGACATTAATCGCAATGGAGTAATTGAGGACAACGAGGCTTTTGTCAATTGGCTTGAGTACAATGTCAAGGATGCATTATTCGCAGGTAACCAAAGTCTTGATGGAGTCGAGATTCCAGAAGGATTCTCTACCGACCTTTTCCAGAATATCTCAGATTGGGGAGTTCCTGAAGGCCTATTTGGTGATGGGGTAGAAACTGGTGACCCAACCAGTGCTGACAGTGATTCAGATGGAATGCCTGATGGCTGGGAAATCTGGTTTGCACGTTGGGATATTCTTGGCGGAGACTGGACCCTTGACCCTCTTGATTCTACAGATCGCTGGGGCGATTCTGATGAAGATGGAATGGCTAATTGGGAGGAATATAATGCAATAGATCCTTCGATGAGTGAGACCAATTCGAATCGAAGTAGTCCACAATGGTATGTAACTACTATCGGAAATGGCTTCACATTACAGCAGTGGGCTGGTATCCTAAACCCAGAATCATTTGGTTCATTCATCGACCAAGAAGTTGTGAATAACACAGGATATACGGCTGATCCGACTAACCCCGATACCGATGGAGATGGTTTCCTTGATGGTCTTGAATTGATGTTCACCTCGTGGAATCTCACCGCCCAAACTTGGACTTTGAATCCACTTGTAGCGGGTGATGGTAATTTTGATTCAGATAATGATGCATTAACCGATGCGCAGGAGTTTTCTTTAGCAACTGATAACCCGAATAATGGTATCTTACATCCTGGAGACGCACCGCTTATGCACGAGGATGGGGATATTAACGACCCAACTCAGAAAGCACAGCGCGTTTACACGATTATCCTCGACAAGGGTTCACGTGCAAAGCGTCATCTTGATGCATTTACAGAATGGCAATCGACGGGAATTGCGAATAATTTCATTTCGACTTTGATGGGCATAACTGACCCGACAATGGCGGATACCGATGATGACGGGATGATAGATGGTTACGAATACTGGTTTACCAGTTGGAACCTCGATGAAAACCGTTGGTCAATGAATCCTCTAATCGATTCCGACCAATGGTTGGATAGTGATCAAGATTCGGTTGACTGTAATGGCGATGGTAATCTTTCACTCGATGAACAGTATACCAATAAGCGCGAATATGAATCACGAATATACGGTAAGTATTCACAGAGATTTACCACAGGCTCAGGCTTGATTGGTTATGGCGATGATGCAATTGCCGCCTATATCGAGGATGGAAATAGTGATGCTGAAGCAAGGCTTGCCCTTTTCAATACATTTTGGGGTAAAGATGCAGTTTCTACTAGCCGAGTTGACATGATTAATGATGCAGACTCAGAGACATTTAATCGAACATTATTCGGAATTTCCGACCCGACACATGTAGACTCAGATCTCGATGGAATTGAAGATGGCTGGGAATTCTGTTATTCGACATATGGTATGCCTGATCCGACCACGCAAAATCATTGGTCAAGTAACCCAGTAAACCCCTATGATGTCGACTATGACCCCGATAGCGACGGTTGGTATAATCGAACGTCCTTCGACACTCCTGCTATTCAAGGCCAGTGGGATTCCCGTGTATTCACACCTTCCGGCACCGTCATTCAAAATGGCCCAGGGGACTTACCATTCACCAATATTATGGAATATCTCAATGGGACGAGGCCGGATAATAATGATTCAGATTCAGATTCGATAACCTACAATACCGAAGAACTCGGAGGAGTCGTTCAATCGCATCTACGTGATTGGAATCTTTCCGATGGACGTGAGGTCTTCAAGTATGGAATTAATCCGATGGACAATGATTCAGATGGCGATATGCTACCCGATTGGCACGAATATCACTTAGGCTGGAATGAAACTAATGACAATTATACTTCTAGAATGCAAATCGAAGTTCAGTGGATTGACCCTGCAACTGGTGGAGCATGTGATTCTTCTACCACTTCCTGTCGTCCACTTTCACTTTCAAGTGGAACATTGGGCAGACCTGATTTGGGTTGGACATGGGCAACTATGGACCCGAGAGACGCCCTAGACGCAAATGCAGATCCCGACATGGATGGAAATTGGGATTGTTCTGGTGCAACATGTGAATATACTGCATACACAAATTTCATGGAATTTTATGCTGTTGCTAATCCCAATTTAGATTCACCAACTGCGGTGAGACTTTCAGGAGAAACGCATGATGGTACCCCCATTACTGAATGGTGGCAATTCCGAGCCTTTACTCTGCACTTAGGACAATTCGACGAAGCTACATCTAATTATTTGAAGATGAATAAAGCAAATTTCGATGATACTAGATATGTGTTAATTATTGATGATAATGACATAGATTTCCTTGTTCTTGATGTAGGGGATGATACGACTATCTGCTCAGGCGATATTACTGATGATTGGGACCTCTATTACACAGGAAGCACAAATCGTGCCCCTGCATTAGAGGTCGGTGAACATGAATTCGGTTGGTGGACACTAGACTTTGATGATGATCATATCGCCGAGGGAAGCAATCCGTTCAATTGGGATACAGATGGTGATTGGGTTGTTGATTGGTTCGAAGTTAAGGACGATGAAGAGGACGGAATTCGTGGCGATTCATCTCCACTCAGATACGACTCAAGAAATACGGCATGAGGGCCTCAGAATCCCCCCTAAGGGGGGTTTCTGAAATTGACATGTAGCCGGAGCGTTCAATATGTTAGTTGATATGAGGCATGTAGTAGGATGGCCAGTCTATGACACTCAACACCTCTTCTCGTGCATCCTTGATTTTTGTGTTGATGCTTTTATTGCTCACCCCACTTTCTCCGTTTAGCGAGTCGATTATCGGCGAGGTAGAGGCTACAGGCGCTTCTCGTCACATCTACACTCTAAGCGATGGTAGCGTAGAAAATATCGCATTATTCCAGGGTGGAGCTCCAGATAAAACTACGAAAGTCTCGATTCCAAAGGGGGCCGAGGTCATCGATGTAGAAATGACTCTTTCAGGTGCATCATCTACCGGTTGGTCCCAAGTAATGACGGATACTTACGAGGAATGGATGGATGGTTCCTCCAGCAATGTTGACCCTCGTTCGGAGGAATTAACACTTGGTTTTGATTCTGGTGATACGGTTTTCAGTTCGCACGGAATGGATGATACGGAGATATCTGGATCAACAGCATGGCTAGACAACGGCACCTTTTCGATTCGCCAACCACATACTTCTAATTCTACTGAATCTAGATTTTCTGAACAAGTAAAGACTTCGTCTTCGAACCTGATGGCCCAAGGACAAGGTGCGATTTTACGAAATCATGATTGGTTGTATCTTTCCACTTGGACTGGTACAGCTTTCGACAAGGTCGTACAGCGAATGTACCCAAATAACATCACTCGTGAATCTACAATAAATCTCGAACAAGGTTCTTGTTCACTACCTCAGGACCCTACTTCGAGTTATTACAAAGGCTATGGTTTCCGTGATTGGACCATTACTGATGATGAGACAATGTATGGTATTTTCACAACATATCGTTACCTGTATTCTTCGTCAGCACCTACTCAATATCATAGGGTATTGAAAATGGATATCAGCGATGATTGGAATTGGGTTTGTGAGGATTCTTACGACCTTTCTTCACCTTATGGCGAGTATACTGCTATCTCATATGACCGTGCTAACGACCAAATCTGGGTTGTCCACAATCAGCAAAGGAGAATCGTGCCTTATGAATTCGGAGAAAATGGACAATATACTTCTGGTGAGGGCATGTATTCATTCACTTCTTCCTCAGGGTCAAATACTGCCTGTGGTCAATCTGGTAGCCTCGTTAGAGGCATGGCAGTAAACAATGGAATGTTCTACATGAAGTGCATGAAGGGCATTTACTACCAAGATACTGACCAGCTAAGTGCATGGGCTGTTTCCGGGGCTTCATCTTCATTGGTTCCACAATCAGGTCTACGTGATGTTGCATCATTAGGTAATGGATTATTCTATGATGGGGACCGTTTACTTTCAGTTGATTGTGGATATTCAACTTGGGGCGGAAAAACACTCTATTATCGAGAGTTTGGTACAGCAATAACCTATGAAACTACACCTGCGCCTGGAACAACGGTTTGGTTGGGTGAAACTATCGAAACAGAAGATGATGTATTGGCAGTTAATATTCGAAATCATTGGACTGCTATCAGCCAAGGTGACCGTGTTGATTATTGGGTTAGCGCCGATAATGGAACACATTGGGAATCGGTATTGAAGAATGAAACGATTCATTTTGCACATCCTGGAAATGAGTTGGTATGGAAGGCCCAATTGATTGGTTCATCTGCTGTTTCATGGTGGGTTTCATTGGAATATGCAACCTCGTATCAGGCAGCAGGAGATTGGATTAGCGAGGTAGTCAACACCGGCACTGAAGTTGGTAAGGTTAGGGCTGTATGGCAAGCAGATGTACCGAGTAGTTCCGCATTATCGGTTCTCGTTTCCAATGATAACGGTACAAGTTGGACTGTTGCCGAGAACAATATCGAGGTAAGTTTCCCAACTACGGGTGCTGGGAATGAATTATTGTATTCGATTTCATTATCTACGACTGATGACATTGAAACTCCGAAAGTAGATCATTTTACACTATGGTATGAGGAAGGTTATCCCGATGGACCTCAAATCGATATTGGTGACGATGGTGACTGGGATTGGCGTTCAGTATTATTCCTAAATGAATCGAATGTAGTGGCATCCGATGATTCTCCAATCGGACCAGTAGTTAGCGAACAACCTTCACTTGTAAGTGGATTTAACGATCATATTCCAGAAAATGGTGTTGGATCTGTTGAGATTCCAATCGCCATCAAGGCGAGAACTCCTGGTAGGATTAAGGTTACAGATCTTGATATTGAATATCGAATGAACACCAGAGTTCTCGATGCAAGCATGGAAGGAGGACTGATGGCCCCAGATGGTGTATTCCGTAACCTCATCGTTCGTGTTGCTCATGGCGATGAAGTGGACCGAGTCACAGAGGCAACAATTGGATTGGATAATTCCCATGGAAATGATCCTGCGTTCAAATGGGAACGAGGAGATACTTGCACGGTTTTGGATGATTCAGAAGGAATTGTATTCTTTGATGCAGGTAATTGTACCTCGACATTGGATTCAGAAGGAATTGTTTCGATTAGGATTCCCGTGGCCGTTAATTGGACTTGGGATGATGAAAGAGCGATGGAGGCCATCGTTTCACTAAACGACGACCTTGGGCCACAAGTTTCAGCATGGACTACCGAAACTCTTTCGCTAAATGTTGAGAATGATATTTCGTTGGATGGAATGCGGGTTCACGAAGAAACTGGAAGGGAGTTATATGTTGGAGATTGGGTACGTGGTGGGTACAATATTTCAATTTCTGGCGGGATGCACTTTGAAAATTCAGCATTATCACCACTCGCTGGAGAATTTAATTTACGTATTCTAGGTCAGAATGTAACCTATGACGGCGACCCAATTGGAGAGCCAATAATCCTACATGTCGAAGGAAACCCTGGATTTGGAGAGTATAACATGACTTTCCAAACTCCAATGGAATCAACTCCTGGTGGAATGGTTCTCTATGTGGAAGCGACTGATTTGCCAAATGGTTCGACCTATGTCAACCCCGGATATAATTCAATCAAGTTGATTTTTGATGGAAATGCTCCACTGGTACTTTTCGCCTCGCCTACTCCTGAATCGGAGTTACACAAGGGCCCACCTGCGCCCGGCGGGCAATCTATTGAGCTCATTATTCAGGACTCAGTAGATCCACCTCAAACAGTCAGTCTGCACTATTGGATAGGTTGTGAACCTGGAGAACACGAATCATGTTCCGATTCAAATTTCAATGGATTACCTGAGGAAATTGAATATCGGCAAAAGAGTTTGACTACACCTGAAGTTAGACCGGGTGGAATCAATGTATTCAACGGATTAATCGATGATTCTATGCTATTGCATGGAGATAAAGTTGCATTCTATGTCTCCGGTCAAGACGGTCAAGGAAATGTCATTGCGATGGGTGGTGAACCTGTGTGCGCAGATGGTCCACCATATTGTGGAAATATGCCAGGAGAAATCCCTCCTGCATGGGACGAATCATTGTCGTGGTACACCATTAGAGAAGAGTTCGAGCCTATAATGGACATCGATAATTCGACGATATTAGGTCATGATGATCGTGCTCCATTGCACCCCGGAATTCCATATACTGCTACCTTTGCAATTGCGGACACTAATGGCTGGTGGGATATCGAATATATTCAGCTTGCATTAGCCGGTGATTTCGATGATGATTCAACTTCGATTTTCGCTCAAATTGGAAAGGATTCCGATGGTTTCCCTACTCTTGCACTTGAGAGTGGAGGTTCAGGATTGGCGGTATCAAACCTATATTCACAATTTATTGTAGACCCCACTAATGAGTCCCGGATGGTAGTATCGATAAGATTCCAATTAACATGGAACTTCCCTGAGATTTGGGATACA